>CALVRY010000026.1 GCA_944358755.1 uncultured Bacilli bacterium | reverse complement strand
TTCTCACCATTATAGTAATAGGCAATATTAAGCAAATCTTGATGGTTAATATATTTTTTAGAAAAAGCTTCTCTAAGCGTATAAAAATTGCCTATTTCGTAATCTTTCGCGCAAGAACTCAAAATAGAAATGCAAAAAAACGACAACAAACTGATTATTTTTTTTTTTTTTTTCATATTTTTATAATAACAAAGATACATTTTTTAACAAGATAAAACCGTCTGTTTCCGGCACACCTCTTTTGTGCCAAATGAAAAGAGCCAGCGCTTGCTGGCTCATATTATTTTCTTTCGTTTAATTCTTGATAAAGTTTTAAGTATTCTTGAGATGGCTTTGTCCAACTATGATCAGCTTTTAAAGCATTTAATCTCATTTTTTCAAACTCTTTTGGTCTAGAATTATAGACCATTAATGCTTGAGCACTGGCTTTTAAAGCATCATTTACTGAGAAATTGTCAAATCCAAATCCATCAGCATCTTTGAAATTGTTAATTCCATAATTATATGGTTTAACGCTATCTTTTAGGCCGCCTGTTCTTCTAACAATTGGTAAAGTTCCATATCTTTGAGCAATCATTTGACCTAGTCCACAAGGTTCAAAGGCACTTGGCATAATAAAGAAATCACTAGCTGCATAACATTTATGTGCCATTTCATTGTTATAACCAATATAAACTCTAACATTATGGAGATATTTCATGTGAAGTGCATTGTAATAATCTTCAGCATATTTTTCCCCACTTCCAACAAGAGCAAAATTTGCGCCATTTGATACAACAAAATCAGCCATTGCATTAATAAGTTCAAGACCTTTTTGATCAGATAATCTTGAGACGACACTAAATAATGGTTTCCCTTGTTCTAGTTCAAATTCCTTGCAGAAAGCCTCTTTATTTTTCCTTTTTCCTTCAGCAAAATTCTTTTTACCATAGTTAAAATAAATCATTTTATCAGTTAATGGATTGAATTCTTTATAATCCATTCCATTAATAATTCCAACAAAATCATTTTGTCTTAAAATGAGGTCATACCATAAACCTTTTGATCCATCTGGAGTTTTAAGTTCATAAGCGTGAGTTGGTGAGACAGTTGTAATCTTATCTGCATACCAAATTCCAGCTTTTAAAGTTGAAACTTGACCATCAAGTCTAATTTTTCCTGAATAGAAAAGATTGTCGCTTAATCCATAAAAATCATATAAAGAATTAACACCAAAATAACCTTTAAATAGTGGATTGTGAATCGTTAAAATCGATTTAACTTTTCCAACGATTGTATCATTATGGTATCTTTCTTTAATAAGACAAGGTATCATGCCACTTTGCCAATCATGGCAATGGACAACATCAATTTTATATGGCAAAAGTTTAATGAGTTCAATAACTGCTAAAGAGAAATAAGCATATCTTTCTCCATCATCATAATAACCATAAAGTCCACCATTTCTAGCAAAATAATTATCATTTTTAACTAAATAATAATCAATTCCTTCATAAGTTATATGCATGATGTCAGTATGAATTTTTCTCCAATTCATCTTCACATCAAAACTATAAAGAAGTTTAAATTTGTATTTATCTTTATTAATCGAACCATAAAAAGGAGATACGACACTCATCGTATCGCCTTTACAATTTTTTGCTATATATTTTGATAGTGCATAAACTACATCAGCTAAACCACCAGTTTTGGAAAATGGTAAAGCTTCACTACTTGCCATTAAAACATTCATAAATTAAACAATCACTCCTCTTGGAAAATATAAAGGATGCTCTTCTGTGCCATAAACGTCTTTTTTGTTTTCAAAAACAGTACGTTTATCAGCAATTACATTCTTTAAGTGAACTCCTCTTTTGATAGTTGTGTGAGTAAAAATAATTGAGTTTTCAACGATTGCTCCTTCTTCTACCGTGACGTCACGAGAAATAATTGAGTTTTTAACCGTGCCTTCAATATTGGTTCCATTTGCCACAAGTGAATTTGTAACTTTAGCATTTGGTCCATATAAAACTGGGTGAGAATTGTGAGTTGTCGTATAATATGTCCACTCTGGATCTTGGAAAAATTCGCGCAAAACTTCAATATTATTTAAAAATTCTAAAGAATATTTGAAGTAATGTTCGAGTGAATCAAAAAAGCGTACGTATCCTTTGAATTCAATTGCGTTAACTCTAGTAACGTAGTTAACAAGATAGCCAACCATACTTTCAACATTAATCATCGCTGAAATTTGACTTGATTTAGCAAGTAAATCTAAAAGTAAATTTTTGTCGATAACCATCGTGTCAAGTAAGATATTGGCACGCGATGTTTTTCTATCTTTATAAATCTTTTGAACGCAATTTAAATTATCAACAACAAGTTTTGAGCATTTAGAGAACTCAGTTGAATCTTCGACATTTTTATAAACAAGTGAAACTTGTTTTCCGCTTTTAATATGATCTTCGACTATTTTCTTATAGTCAATTTTCATAATATAGGCACTATTCGTGATAATGATATATTTTAGTTTGTCGTCATATAACACGAAGTCATTTTCTTTAATATTATTAACATCAGTGTTGAAAACTGGATTAATAATACCTTCTTCATTAATAAGAATTGATAAATATCCTGTTTTTGGATTAGCAAGATAGGTATTTGTATTTCCAATATGTTTATAAATGCTATTTGAATGATTTTTAGCAAGAACACAAATATTGTCGATTCCACTATTTGAAAGATTAGATAAAGCAAAATCGATAAATGCGTATCTTCCTAAAAATGTTGTACTAGCAAGAGGTCTATCTCTAGTTAAAAGACCTAAATCTGAATTATCATATAAATCGATAAGAGCTAAAACATTATTCATAAAAGGTCTCCTTAATCAACAAGTACGACGTCCTTTCCGTCTTTATTAATAACTTCGCCATCTTTAACAACAACGTTTGGTCCAACAATTGCATTATAGACATAGGCACCTTTTCCAATTTTTGCACCTGGCATAACCACTGATTTAATAACACTTGCTTGTTCATCAACTAAAACTTCATTAGAAATAACAGATTCAGCAACTGAACCAAGAATAATTGCCCCTTGATTAATCAAACAATCATCAATAGTGGCATTTTTGCCAATATATTGAGGCATTGAGTGTGTATCTTCACTAAATACAGTTGGGAATTCAGAGAAATGAATGATATCTTCTTTACCCATTGAAGGGAGAAGCTCCATATTTGCTGCATGAAGTGAATCAAGTGTTCCAACATCTCTCCAATAACCAGAGAAACGATAAGCCATAACTTTTTTATTATCTTTTAATAATTTAGGAATAATATTACTTCCAAAATCATGTGAGCTTGTTTCGTCTTTAGCATCTTCTACTAAAGCTTTTCTTAATTCTTTATATGAGAAGACATAAATTCCCATACTGGCAAGATTTGATTGTGGTTTTTTAGGTTTTTCAACAAATTTTGTGATTTGATCGTTGCTATCAACCTCTAAAATACCAAAACGTGACGCTTCTTCCCAAGGAACTTCAATAACTGAAATTGTACAAACAGCACCAGATTTAATATGAAGATCAATCATATCATTATAAGTTGTTTTATAGATATGATCTCCACTTAAAATTAAGACATATTCTGGATCTTCATCATCCAAGAAATCAAGATTTTGGTAAATTGCATCGGCTGTACCATTATACCAGTTTGCACCTTCTTCAGTTTGGTGAGGAGCAAGCGATTGACATTTACCATTAACTCCATCAAACCCCCAGGTTGAACCATTTCCAACATAATTTGATAAAACAGCGGACTCATATTGAGTTAAAACGCCACAAACTGTAATATCACTATTTGCAACATTGGAAAGCGAAAAATCGATGATACGATATTTGCCACCAAAATGAACTGCTGGTTTAGCAATTTTTTTGGTTAAAGCTTTTAAACGGGTACCTTTCCCACCCGCAAGTATCATCGCAACTACTTTTTGCGCCATTAGCGTAGACCTCCTTTATTTATTCTTTTTCAAAAAGACGAACGCAACTCTTATTTTTGTCGTGTAATGTAATCAAGGTCTCATCAACTAATGGTGAAATATCTGGAATCTTATCATATGGAGCACTGAGAATAACTTGGAGAGAGAACTTACGTAAAAGTTTAATCGCTTCAGTCATTCTGTTTTTATCCATTTTTGAGAATGCTTCATCAAATATAATAAGACGCAAGGTATTTCCCATTTCTCCTTCATCATTAACATGATATAGTTGGGCAAATGATGCAAGGACAGAGATATAGAATGGTGTCTGGGTTTCACCACCACTCTTCTTCTTGAGCATAACCGAGAGTCGTTCTTCTTTACCACTATCTTTATTATAAACTATTAAATCAAAATCTAGATAACTTCTATAATCAGTAAATTTAGCAATGTTGCTCATTAAGAGGTCATTTTTGGAGTTATCGCCAACATCAACGATTTGTCTAAATAAGTCTTCCATGACGTCTCTATATTTTTCAACAAATTCGGTATCGTCTTTTCCACCATTTATAACAAGATCATCTTTAAGCATGTCGTAATATCTTCTATAAACAGAAGATGGTCTAACAGTGAAACGATATAAATCACGACCGAATGAAGATTGTTTTAAAGCGTTATTTAAATTTTCGATTTGATCTTCGACGTCTTCAATCGCACCTCTTAATTTAAAGATGAAGTCATCTTTAAATTGTTTAGTTGCTTTATCATAAGAATCTTTAATTTTTTCTTTATATTCAGGAAGTTTTACATCTCTAAATTCTTTAAGTTCGTTTTCAAAGACATCATTATTTTCGCTTTCTACGTCATAACTTAAATGATAATCTTGGCAATAATCTCTTCTTAAACGAATAACTTGGTTATTAATGTTATTTACAAGATATTGTAAACGTGAAAATTCAACATTAAATTCTTGGAAAATTTCAAGAGTGGATTTTCCATCTGCAATTTCTTTTTCATAAATTGGTAAAGCTTGATCACTAACAAGGAATGGATCATAGTGAGAATTAATTGAATTTTCTTTTTCTCTAATACTATTTTGCTCAGCGATGATTCTTTCTGATTTGATAGTTTCAATATCTTTAATAAGGTTACCTTTTTCAAGATTAACTTTATCTTTTGATTCATTGATTGAACGAATGTCCGCATCAATATCATCAATTCTCGAATCAAGAGATTGAGCAAGAGGTGAATCGTTATTTTTGAGTTCATCTTCGATATATTCAAGAGTTTTGCGAAGTCCTGGAAGATCGCTAATTCTTTTAAGTAAAACGAAAATGTTATCAATTTCACTAGTTGTGAAAAGTTCAAGGCGATTAGCTTCGTCAATCAAAGCTTTAATATCGCGATAAATCTTTAAATTTTCTAAATTAGCCTCAAGTTGACGGGCTTTTTCATCCATAAAACGGGAATCTAAATTGCGACCAATGTAGCTTGAAGCATATGTTCTTGGGTTAAGTCTACTCATCGCAAAATTACGATATAAATCGCATTCCATGGTAATACCATTTCCACTTTCTCTAGCTTCACGTGGATCTTTTGATTTATGAACTCGACCTAAAAGGAAATCAGTGTAGGCTCTAGCACCTTCGTGATCGGTAATAATTTCTTCAGCAAGTGAACCTTCTTGGCACTCTGGTTCGCGAGCAATAATTTTTTCTTCATCAACAAGCGCTGTGCCGTAATATGAATATTCATTAAGTAAATTTCTTAAAATACGATAAGCATCGTCATAATATTTAGGCGCAACGAAAAGATTGAATTTTTGAGCATATAATAAACCTTCAATTGCGTTTGACCATCTTAAATCATTTATATCGACAAGATCGGCATAAATTGAAACTTCAATGTGCTTACCAAATTGACTTTCAAGTCTATCTTCAAGGGCGTTTTTAATATATACAAGACGTGAATCATAAGATTTTGTGCCTTTTTTGATATCTTGTTCTTGTGCTCTAATTTCTCTAACGCCTTTTTCTAAAGTTTGAATGGTTCTTGCAAGAGAAACAGCAAGACTAGAAACATGATTTTTGAAAATCAAAAGAGTATCTCTAAAATCACTCAAATCATTTTTCGTTAATTTTGTTAAATCATTTAAATATGTATCTCTAAAAGAGGCGCAAGCACTAATTACTGCTTTGCTTGACTCTTTAAGTTCGCCAATTTCTTCGGCTCTATCTTCACCAAGGGTCGAAACATCGACACTATCTAAATCATTGATTAAAGCTTTGGCACAACGATCAAAATTTTCAACATATGTTGAAATCGAGTTTCTAACAACTGAAACATTTTGATTAATTGCACTGATTTTATCTTCGCAATCTCTCTTTTCATCTTTTAAATTTTGAGCGATTCGAATTGTGTCATTACTTGCTCTATCACTGATGAGTTTAGTTTTTCTTGCTTCAAGTTCTTTTAAATTTTCAGCAAAATCTTTAAGTTCCTCGTCAATTTCAGAGATTCTTCTTTGATTTTTTTCAATTAAGCTATTTAAATTTCTAAGTTTAGTATAACTTTGTTCAAGTTGACATTTTTCAATAATATATTGAGCAATAACGTAATTTTCTTTTTGACGTTTATAAACATCGTATGTTTGATGAATTTCTTCAAGTCTTTTAACTCTTTTTTCAATATTTGTAGCTTCAACTTCAAGACGTTTATATTGAAGAATGTTATCTTGAAGAGCATCAAGTTCAATATTTGCTTGTGGATCACAAACATATTGAGTGATAAAAGTTGTAATATCAGTAATTGGAGTAAAAGATGTTGCTTTCTTTAAAAGTGAGAAATACTTATCTTTTAAACCACCAAATTTTCTCTTTAAGAAGTCTTGATATTGTCGATTACTATCGAAGAATTGGAATTTTCCTGGATAATTTTCGTTAAAGAAAGCAAGGAGTGTTTTATAATCCATTGGCACTCTATCTTTGACAAAATTATTGATAGGAATTGGTGCTTCAAGATAGAAGAAATGATGTTCTTCACTTCCGTCTTCAAAAGAATCAAAAACAATTCCCATGACAAAAGGAACGTTATTTAAATCATCTAAAAATTCGAGTGAAATATAGGAAGTAAATCTTCCATTTCTTAAATATTGGAAGCCACCTTCAATATTATCGCCAATTTCACCTCTTAAATATCCTTTTAAAGTACGTGCACTTTTTTCCATGGCAGCTTTATTGAAGTATCTTCCACTAGTATCGCCAAGAAGAACAACTTCCATCGCGTCAATTAAAGTCGATTTACCACTACCATTTACACCTGTTAAAAAGACGATAGGCTTAATATCGATTAATTCATCCCAAAAATAGTGCCAATTTATAATTTTAACTCTAGTTAATAGTTTCATTTAATAAGCCCCTTTCGTCATTTTTCTTGTTAAGTTCATCAAGCGCATTGCTCATTGCAACAATTTTGTCGTTATCAAGAGCATAAACAATACTTGGAAGAATATAAAAAGAGACATTTCCTTCATCATAACTTCCGCTAACTTTAGAAATAATGTTGTGATTATTTAAAAATCTTAAAGATTTAGCAATTCCTCTTCCATAAAGTCTTTTTCCTGGCATAACAATTCCATCGTCAACCATCGTTTTAATTAAACCAGGAGTTGTGATATAAATTGCTTGGTTAGTAGAATTTGACTCATTTTTCTCATTTTCATAAATAAGACGTAAAGCAAAAAGAATGAGGGAAGTTTCTCTATCGATTCTAATTCGATTTTCTGTATAGAAATTTGTTAAAGCAACAACGCCTAAAATTACATCTTTTTCAAGGTTCCATCCGCTAAATTTCAAATAATCTTGAATTAAGTCAAAGTGACGCTCAATGTAACGATAAGTTTCGTTAATTCTCATGATTTTTTCTTTAGAATCAAAAATATCACGAACAACAAAACCTTTTAAAAGTAATGTATTAACAACTGAAGCAAATTCATTTTGCTCACTTGGTGGCATTTTTGCAAAATCTTCATTAAACATGGCTTCACTCCTTCTTTATAAATTCGAAATTTGGAACAATATATCCATTTGTATGGACTTTTCCTTTATCAATTTCTTCAACGTAATAGAAACAATTTTCATCATCTTTCTTAATAACTGCGAGAATTAAGCAAATAAATGCATCAAAATTAACTAAAGGAATCTCGCTGATGTGCATTCTTTCTTTGTCTCCGAAAGCTTGATGCATAAATCCATAAACTTTTTCATCTGTGAAAATTGCTTTTGTTTCTTCGAGGAAGTTATCCATCATAAAACCTGTCGCTTCATCAAAAGTGACAAGTTCCATTGGCACTCCTTCATATTTGAATCTTCTTAAAATTGGTAGGGTGACACTAGATGGATCGATATAACCTTGTTCATAAAAATAGGTTGAATCTTGCATTTTTGACAAAATCTTTGAAAGAGTTCTAGTGTCATTAATATTTTTTGCGTAAGTTTTAAGAATATTTTCAAGATGACCCTTAATGGTGCGGTCATTGTTATTAAGATAAAGAATTTTATTTGTACTACTTTTGGTATAAGCATTATTTTCTTTATCAATTCCATTGATTAAAAGATTTAATTTTTCGTAAGTATCGGTAATGTAGTTAATTTTTTCGATAACATCTTTTTCAATTTCTTTTTTATCGTTTCCAGCAGCTGATAATGAAGCTTGGAAAACTAATTTTTCACGGATTTCTTTGTTGTTTAACCATCCGTCTAAAATACGTATGATAGGTCTTTTAAAACGTGCAACACTATCAAATGTTTTTAATGGGTGATAATATCTATCGCTAATTTTACGTTTATAAACATCAAAATAATCATGTAAAACACGATTAGTATCGAATAATTTCGATAATTTAGATTGGAAAATTCTAATTGAGTTTGTAAGAGTTAAAAGTTCAACCTTTAACTTTTTAGTGTTATCAAAGGCACGAAGCAAAGTTGCATACATAAGTTCATCGTGCTCTTCATCTTCAAGTTTAAGTTCACTATATGTTGAGTGAACAAGAGATAAATAAGGCGATTCTTCATCAGAAATAATATCTTGAAAAGCCTTAAGTAAAATAATTGTGTATTGAGGTAAGACAATTGTCTCTTCAAAATTATCAGGATTCATTGCAATGTCGATCCAACCAGTCTCTTCAAGTCTACGACAAATAAAACCTGCTTTACTTGTGATTGTGTTCATTAAAAGAGCGTCATCATCAGTTGCATCAAAATCCTCATCTTCATAGGTAAATTTATCTAAATCTTGAGCTTTATCTTTTAAAGCTTTGATAAAATCGCTTTTAGAAATAATAGTTTCATCCTTTTCTAACATAGCAAAAAGAATGAGGAGACTTTCTATATAAATATACCTATTTTTGCCCCCAAATAATCCAAAATAGTTTTGTGGAATAATATCAAATAAATTCATGTCTGCTTATCTATTAAATTATATCATTACTTGATATAATATACCTATAATTTTTTTAGAAATTTTCCTTTTAATTTTTTATGAAATTTAAACGCATTTTTCCGAAAAAGAGTAAGATTTTGAAACTTTTTTCGATTTATTCGCTAGTTTTATTGGTTTTAATTTATCTAATATTTTCATCTCGTTTTGGATGGGCATACGTTGAAGACAATCAAATTCAAAATTGTATAATTCAGGATGTAATTTCTCTTGTAATTTGGCTCGTAATTTCAGTGCTTTCATTGTTTGTTTTCACTACTCAAAATTACTATGTTTTGTTAAAAGACGGAATTGTTCATCATAAATGGATCAAAGAAGATAAATATAATTTTTCTGATGTTATTTATATTGATGAAGAATATACAGAGAAACACAAAACAATACTTTTTTATAACACAAATGGAAAACCAATTTATCTTGTTTTAGATAAAGATGAAAAAGTTTTTATAGAAATCAAAAATCATTCAAAAAATTTAATCTCAAAAGAGGAATTTCACGCAAAATTCCCTAATGCATAGATTTAGGAGGCGTTAATTATGAGAAAAAATTTAGGCGTTAAAACATTACTTTATCCACAACCTGTAATCATGATTGCAAGTTATGATGAAAACGATATTCCTGATTGTATGAATGCAGCTTGGGGCGCAATCAGTGACAACAACAAAGTATCCATTGCCGTTAGTAAAGATCATAAAACCACTGCTAACATTTTATTAAAGAAAGCTTTTACAATTTCTCCTGGAATTAAAAAATATGTGAAAGAATGCGATTATTTAGGCATTGTTAGCGGTAATAACGTCAAGAATAAACTTGAAGTTTGTAATTTCCACACAAAAAAATCTAATTTAGTTGACGCTCCTTTAATTGAGGAATTTCCACTTACACTTGAATGTAAACTTATCAGTTACAACGAGGAAACCGAAATGTTAGTTGGTGAAATAGTTAATGTTTCAGCTGACGAATCTATATTAACAAACGGCAAAGTTGATGTTTTAAAATTAGAACCAATTTCATATGATCCTGATAACTTTACTTATTTACTTTTAAAAGATGAAGTTGGCAAAGCTTTTAAAGATGGAAAAGCATTAATTAAAAAATAAAGATTGCGATAACTTTTCCAGAAAGTATAATTAAAAATACACATATTTGTTTAAAAATGAATTTTTGCTTTACATAAAACATATGTCTATGCTAAAATTCTTAGGCTGATTTGAAAGGAGGAAACGAAATGTCAAGAATTTGTCCTGTTACTGGTAAAAGACCTATGAGCGGAAACAATCGTTCACACAGTTTAAGAGCCACAAGAAGAAGATGGGATGTTAATCTCCACACTTACAGAGTTGAAATCGATGGTCAAATTTGTAAGGTTAGAATGAGCGCTAGAGCTTATCGTACTCTTAACAAATCACTTAAAGAAAATTAATTTTAAAGGGTTGCTTATTTGGCGGCCCTTTTTTCTATAAATTCACAAAAATAATAAATATTAAAAACAGCACTTTTTTAAAAATTTCCGGGAAATATTTAAAAAAGACAGTATATCTTTTTTCGTTTTTTGCTAAGAATATTGCAAAAAGTACTACTTTTTGAGTTTTTCCTAGGATTTTTTAAGAAATACCAATTTCTATATTTTTAATTTTCTCAATATAACTGACAATCATATCATCAAATACTTTTAAACTTGCGTTTTTTTTGGCGCCATATATTATGAAATCGTAAATCGTTAAGTACTCGCGAGTACTCTTAAACATAACAAGAAAAACTTATAAGAGGAGGAAATTATGTTAAAAAAATTATCATTACTATTCATGCTATGGGAACAAGGTCATTATAAAATTGTCGAATATAGAAATTTGCTTTCCAATATTAACAAAAATACAACAAAGAAAGAAATTAAAACTATGGTAACCGAATTGCCAAGAAACGTTTCTTTCCACTACTCAGTTTTTATTCTTGTCATTTTTCTCGCATATGCGATAAGCACGAATATTGCAATAGCGACCTATTCTAATGAATCTGTACCACGGCTTGTCGGCTCAATTATATGTTGTATTGTTGCTTTTCTAATACTTATCTATTCACTTATTTCAATTAAAAGAAGAAGTAAGATTGATTTGATAATAAGCATAATGTTTTTTGTGTTTTTATTAGCTGATTTTTTAGAAAGTGCCTTTTATATGGCACGTGGAGTCCCAATATCTTATTATAAGTTAGAACCTTCAGACCCAGCGCTTACTGTAAAAACAGTACTTTACCCTTTTCTATTTGTAAGCAATATAGTTACGGAAATTGATACAAATAATTTTGTTGCATCAACTACTTATCCTTTCCTTTCTGTTTGGTTCTTTTTAATTACATTAATAGTTTTCGTAATTCTATTAATATATTCCAAGAAAAAATTCGCTGAAAAATAATAAAAGATAGGTCGACTTCGACCTATCTTTTTTTCTCTCTTTTTTAATTAAAGGAACATTACTAAAGCAACTGGAATTAAATTTAAAATATAAATAAGAAGGTTGCCCCATTCTAACATTGCAAGATAGTTAAACTTTGGACGATTAAAAGTTTCTGCATCAACCTTTACCATTTTGTTCCATCTTTTATAAGCTGGATTAAACATTAAAATTGCTTCAAAAATAAGTAACAAGAAGAAAACAATAAAGATTGTAATTTGAGTTCCTTGACTAGATGTATTTACAAAATAATAGTTATTATTTGGTAAAAAGAATAAACCACAAATGAGTGATAAAAGGTTTAAGCAAACTAAAATCACCGCAAAAATAAGATGCAATTGATAATTTGATAACTTAATAAAAGTTAAAATGTTAAAAGCAAGTGCGGTAATAAATGAGATTGCAAATAAGATAAATCCAATTGTTGAAGCTCCGCCTTTATAGAAAACTTGAAGAGCAAAAAATAAACTTGCGGTAGCAATACATAAAGTTCCAAACGCTTGTAAAATTGGATAAATATAACTTGAAGATTGATCTCTTTTATATCTATTTAATTCAAAAGGAAAAAATCTTAAAAAATTATATTTTTCGTTACCTGTTTTATTAAAACTTTTAATTTCTAAAACATAGGCAACTGCTAGTGCTATAATTCCTAGGCCAATAATAGATAAAAATGCTAATTGTAACTCACTCATAGGTTATTCCTCTAACTTTTTGTAACTTTCTAACATATTGTCACTTTTGTATAAGTAGCTCCCAATAACACAAATATCTACACCTTCCTTTTTACAAAGTTTAAAGGTAGTATCGTTTATCCCTCCATCTACTTCTATTAAATATTTTAAACCATTTTTAATTTTATATTCGCTTAAAATGCGAATTTTTTCTAAAGAACTCGAAATAAATTTTTGTCCACCAAATCCAGGTTCGACCGACATTACTAAAACTAAATCAATTTTATCCAAAAATGGCAATAAAACTCTGACATCTGTATTTGGCTTAATTGAAATTCCAACTTCCACATTTTTCTTGTGAATTTTATCGATTAAATCATGGATTTTTTCTATGGAATCGAACGCTTCATAGTGGAATGTAATTAAGTCAGCTCCAGCTTTTACGAAGTCTTCATAATATTTTTCAGGGTCACTAATCATGAGATGAACATCATTAAACATATTAAATTTATGTCCAATGCAGGATAAAATTGGTGCCCCGAATGAAATATTAGGCACAAAATGTCCGTCCATTACATCAAAATGTAGCCAATCGATACCAACTTTCTTTGCACGTAAAATTTCATTTTCTAAATTCAGAAAATTCGAATTTAATATTGAAATGCTAACTTTAACTTCTTTTTCCATTATTTTTTAAACCCAAAAAATGATAAGAAACCTCTTTTCTTCATAATTTTCTTATTTCTATATAAAGCAGAGATATCTTTTTTCATATCTAAAACGTTTTTATATCTTTTGTGTAAATCTTTGTTTACTGCTTTAAAAATAATTTCTTCAATTTCTTTTGGTAAATCTGGATTTGTTTTTAAAGGAGAAGGTACTTCTTTTTCAACTTGCATTATCGCTACCTCATGTGGGTCTTTTGCATCAAAAGGAACTCGACCAGT
>CALVRY010000025.1 GCA_944358755.1 uncultured Bacilli bacterium | reverse complement strand
TTAAATTTAAAAGCTAACAAACATACACTTCTTCAATATCCATTTTATTTTAATTTCACTTTAACTTATGAGCTAATCGATAATGTTTTAAAAGTTGAAACAAAAGTAAAAAATGAAGGTGAAAATGATCTCTATTTTTCATATGGATCGCATACAGGTTTAAGGGCCTATCCAGAAAATGGCGTTATTAATTTTGATAAAGATTACAAACTTTTACCTTTGATTTGCGGACTTATTGACCAAAACAACAAAGATAATATGTTATTTAACTGTGTAAATTTAAAAAAAGAATCTTTTAAAAAATTAGATACTTTAGTTTTTGAAGGTAATAAGGAAGAACTTGAACTATATACAGGAGTTAAAAATATTTGTATAACTTATAAATTTGATGCCCCATATTTTGCAATTTGGTCTAATCCTAATAAAGGTAATTTTGTATGTATTGAACCTTGGCGGGGAATCTCAAATTATAAAGATGAATCAAGCGATTTAAGTAAAAGAATCTCTATCAATACATTAAAAAAGAATGAGGAAACCTCATTCTCTTATACTTTAACTTTTGAAAATAAAGATTAAACTAATCAACAATTGTTAAAGGCACACCAATTGCCTTAAAAAATTCAATATAATCCTCAGGTATTTTACGATCTGTAATAATTCTAGATGGTTCTTTTTGTGAGAATTGAACTAAAAGTCCTCTTTTAGAAAATTTAGAAGAATCAGTAAGAATGATAACATTTCTTGCACTTTCTGCCATATTTTTAACTGCTTCCGTTCTCAAAACATCACTTCCCATAAAACCAACATTTTTTACAAATCCATCAGTTCCTAAGAAAATTTTATCAACATAATATTGTCTAACTGATGATCTAACAAGTGGCCCGACCATAACTTGGGCATCAGGTTGATATTCTCCACCAAGTAAAATAATTTTGTTATTCCCAAGTTTTGACGCATGTTCTGCAATATAAATGGAATGAGTAATAATTGTTACACTTGGTTTAGTTTTTACAATTTCTTCAGCAAGTAATGCACATGTTGAACCGCTACCAATCAAAATTGTTTCGTTAAAACCAATTAGTGCATTAGCTTTTTTAGCGATTTTACATTTTGTTTCATAATTAATTGATAAACGGTTTGTGATATCGGCTGTGTTCTTTTTAAGTGCGTAACCATGATGACGAATTAAAATTCCATATTCACTTAATACATCTAAATCTTTTCTGATCGTAACTTCGCTTACACCTAATTTTTCTGATAATTCTTTTACTGTAACTTGTTTTTCATTATCTACAAGTACAACTATTTCTCCTTGTCTTTTGTTAATCTTCATTTTATTAATCTCCTAGTTTCGATTATATTACAAAACTTTCGTTTTGACAATTAAAACGAAACTAAAAAACTATATATTTTTGAAAAATTTCTAGGAAATTTTGATAACTTTCCAATGTATTATTTATAAATAAATAATACATTTAATACTTTTTGTTTAATATCGCTTTCGTTTGTTCTACAATATGAATGTATGATTTATTATTTTATTTTTCCAATAGTAGTTATTATTGCATCTATTATTGGGGCAATTGCAGGTATAGGTGGCGGGGTTATCATAAGACCTGTACTTGATGCCTTCGGTTATTTTGAAACCCCAGAAATCACAAACATGATTTCAACGATGTGTGTTGTTTTTGGAACTTCAACTTCAATTATTCGTCATATTGCTTCTAAAAGTAAGATTGAGAATTGGAAAACTGCTGTATATTTAGGAATTGGAGCGGTTGTTGGTGGCGTTTTAGGTCAATTCTTGTTCCAATTTGTTAAAGATTCTTCAAATGGTGATGTTTTAATTATTATTCAATCATCTATATTAATTGCTCTTTTAATATTTGTCCTTATTTATATGCAAATTTTCCTTCCAAAAGGCAAAGTTATGCATATTAATAACTTCGTTGTTACGATAATTATCGGTCTTTTCCTTGGAATTTGTTCTACATTTTTAGGAATTGGAGGCGGACCAATTAACGTTGCTGTTCTTTTGTTATTCTTTGGAATGAGCATGAAACAAGCTGCAATCAACTCTCTTATTACAATTATATTCTCTCAAATGGCCAAAATTGTAATGGCTGGAATTGATGGAACTTTTGTTACTTTATTTACAATTGATGCTCTTCCAACTGCTGCCGATCAATCTTGGTGGATATTCTTAATTATTCTTGTTCCGGTTTCAATTATTGGTTCTTTATTTGGTACATGGCTAAACAAAAAGATGAATAATAAAGGCGTTCAAATTGTTTATATGGCAACTACTGTTGCAATTATAATAATCAATATTTACTTAATTATTATGTCAAGTATTGCGTTAGCATAAAGCCCTACTTTTTGCAAAAAAACTTGCAAATCTTTTATATTTTTGATTAATTATTAAAAAGTCTGGATGTATGTATATCCGGCTTTTTTTATATATTGCTCTTACTAAAAATCAAATAAATTTAATTAAGAGCCGTTTTACAAGAATAACCTTATCAATCTTTCTTATATATAAAAAGGAAGGCTTCGCGCCTTCCTTTATTAAATTTTGAATCGTTTAATTATTTTAATGCTTCACAAGCAGTTTTAAGATAAGAGAAATCTGTTGCATCAGCGGCAGTAACCTTATCAGACATTTCTTTAGAGGTTTGTGATGCTCTAATGTTTTCAACATATTTCATAGCAGTTGAATTTTCACCACCTTCAAGCAATTCTAATTGTTCTTTTGCACCTAACCATTGAGCAATATCTGTAGCTCCTGTAGCTTTGAATGTTCCTGCTGTGACAGTTTCAACATCCTTTTCAGATTGTGTTGGGTTATCACGTCTGAAGTTCATGCCTTTAACAAGACCTCTCATAAATTTTCCGAATAATTCTTCATGAGATTCTAACCATGCAGTATTAACAGCCCATGTTGATGGTGTATAACTATCTGGCATATGAGTTAATGTTGAAGCAAGCATAACGAATTTGTCTTTATTGTTTAATAATGAAGTTGAAACTGGTGCGAATGCTACGCAGAAATCGTATTCATCATTTTGCATTGCGACACCAACGTTTGCGTTTGTAGCAGCATGAACATTTACTTTATTTGCGTCTGCATATTCAGTAAGTCCTGTTGGAAGTTTATTTCCTTCTAAGTCGCTATACCAAATTTTTTCTGATACTTCTAATGATTCATTAAGTTTTGTAAGTAAACTTGTAAAGAATGCTTTTGGTGTAGCATCTAAATCTAAAGCAACAGTTGCTCCTCTGAGTGCATTAGCAAGATCTTCATGAGATGACTCAGCTGTTAAGCTTCCGCCCTTGCCACTCTTAGAAGCAATTAACTTGTCATCGTTTGTTAAGTTATCAAGAGCAACTAATGTAATTTCTTGTTTTTCTGTAAAGTAGTTCCAAGCAACACCATTACCCATGAACGAGACATCGATTTGTCCTGCAACTAATGAGGCAGCTAATGCTGGACCTGCACCTGTTTGAGGTGAAATTGTGACGCCTTCTTCTTCAAAGAAGCCTTGTTGAATAGCACTATAGCCAGCACCTGCACCAAAGTTTAAGTGTAAACCTAAACGAACTGTGTTCTCATCGCCACCACAACTTGTAACTGATGTAGCGACAACACCAAGTGCTGCAACAGCACCTAATAATCCTAATAATTTAAATTTTTTCATTTTATTTATACTCCTTTTAAAAATTTAATTATATTTTACAAATTTGCATTTGTACGATCTTTATTTATTATTTATGCTTCCGCTAGAAACATACATTTTGTAAACAACATCCCAAATGTGATTTCTATATTCTTGGAATTTTGGATCAAGTTTTGTAGCTTGTGAACGTGGATATGGAAGATCAATATCGATTACTTCTTTAACTTGACCTGGTCTAGCACTCATAATAATGACTCTAGAAGCAAGTAAGACACATTCATCAACATCGTGTGTAATAAAGAAACATGTTTTTCTTTCTTTCTCCCAAGTTCTTAACAAGTCTTCTTGAAGTTGAGATCTTGTTTGAGCATCAAGAGCACCAAATGGTTCATCAAGTAATAAAACTTCTGAATTAAGAGCGTAACCTCTCGCAATAGCGACTCTTTGTTTCATACCACCTGACAATTCTTTTGGATATTTATTTGCGAATGCACTTAATTGAACCATGTCAATATATTTTCTAGCAATCGCTTCTCTTTCAGCTTTTGTATACTTAACCTTCTTCATGGCGGGAACTTTTTCGCCATTTTCGTTAGTTGTATATACTTGTTCCATTTCTCCTGTTTCTGGATTCTTTTCCATCAAAGGAACTTCATGTTTAATAAATTTTGTAGCATACATGACGTTCTTTTTAACAGTTAACCATGGGAACAATGCGTATTGTTGGAAAATAATACCTCTATCTGGTCCAGGTCCAAGAATTGGACGTCCATGAATTGTAGCTTGTCCTTCGGTAGGTTGTTCCAAACCACCGATAATATTCAAGAGTGTTGTTTTACCACATCCAGAAGGACCGACAACACAAATAAATTCATTTTCTCTAATTTCTAGATTGACACCATTAAGAGCAATAACATCATCGCCATTTTCAACAGGATAAATCTTCTTAACGTTATCAATTTTAATAACTACTTTACCTTTGTTTTCCATAAATAAGTCACTCCTTATTTCCATCTTGTAACACGTTTTTCAAAGGCAAGTAAACCTTTATCGAAAACGATACCGAAGATACCTAAAACGAGAATACCCATGATACAGTTGTCCATAGCTAATTGTCCGCCTTGGCTGTTGATAAATGCACCAAGACCATAAGCGGTACCAGTAAGTTCGGAAGCAACAAGAGTTGTCATAGCTGCACCAACACCAAGTCTCATAGCAGTTAAGATAAATGGGAATGCACTTGGAACGACAACACCCATGAATAAGTTACGATCTCTTGCACCAAATGTGTAAGCTGCTTTAACTAAAGTTAAATCAACGTTTTTAACACCTTGATAAATTGTAACTGCCATTGTTAAGAAAACAGCAAGGAAAATAATGAAATATTTTGATGATTCATTAGTTCCAAATAATGCAACAACAACAGGAACATAAGCAATTGGTGGAACACATCTTAAGAATTGAATAAATGGATCTAAGAATGCTCTAACTGGTTTATACCATGCCATTAAGAATCCGACTGGAATTGCAGCCACAAGAGCAATCAAATAACCAACAATAATTCTTTGTAAAGAATACCATAAGTGAGTCCAAAGATTACTTGAGGCAATTGCTTGATTGTAGAAAGCTTCACAAACAGCAATTGGAGAAGAAAGGAACGATGTTTTTCCTGCTGCTTCGCACACAGCAGCATAAATCCACCAAATAATAATAACAAAGATAACACCAGCAACACCAACTAGTGCTGATTTCCAACCAGGCCAAAGTGAAAAATCTTTCATTTTCTTTGGTCCGCTTGTAGCAACGTCATTAACAGGTTTGGAAAGATTAATTAAATCGACTGCAGCAATTTCATCCTCTTTCTTTTGATAATAATCTTTGACAAACTTAGGAGTTATTTTTTCTTTAAACGCCTTCATTTTGTCTTTGAACGAAACTTTATCCTTCATATATATCTCCCTACTCAGCGAGTTCTTCGCTGATTCCTATCCTTGCATCAGGGTGCTTTTGTAATAATGAAGCAGGGAAATCAATCGAGCAATCTCCGAATGCTGCACGTCTTACAACGTATTTATGCCATGGTCTGAAGCAGAATAATCGCACTTTTTTCGCTCCAAGTATTTCTTTTAATCCGATAGTCACGGCATATTTAGGTACAAGTGGATAAGCGCCATCAAAATCATCAAATGAATTAACGACTCTAGTTTCTCTACTAATCTTAACCACTCTAGTTCTTGAATTTACAAATTCTTCTTCGCTAACTTTTTCATCTTCTTCTGGTGGTTCATTGAAAGCCATGTGGCCAGTAATACCAATTCCACCAAAGCAGACATCAACTCCACCATGATCTTCTATAACTTGATCGATGTAGTCAGCATTATCAAGTGTTGGGAAGATTCTTTGTGACTCTGGCATAATTAAATCTTCATCGATTTTGTTATAGCAGAGTTCATACATTGTCTTTTTAAATGACAATTTGTAATCTGTTCCACAAATTGTTTTTTCATCTAACATGTATTCATCCATGTTAATGAAAGTAACGTTTTTAAGTGAAATCCTTTCAGAATTCACTCTTTTTGCAAAATATTTATATTGTCCAATTGGACCAAGAGGACAGATAAATAAAGTTCTTTTACCAAGTTTGTTGTTTTCTTTAATAGCTTCAACCATCATATCGGCCATTCCAGAAAATGCACCTTCTTTATCTTTATAGATATCAACTGGAACTTTTCCCTTTTTGATATCTTCGCCTTTAATTTTTAAAATTTCTTCTGTCATTCTTTGTCATCCTCCATACAAAGATGTACTGATGGTCTCTTGAATGTCATTGGTAAAACAAGAACGTTTGGTTTATCACCAACAAATTTCTTAGCATCTTCGAAAGCTTCCATAACTGTACTTCTTGTTTTCATGCCCATTCCACGAGCTGTGCCAGGATCTTTTGCTCCGACAATGTAAACAGCTGCACAATCTCTTTCAGCAATATGTGCACAGGAAATCATTGAGAAAGCATGATATGGGTGGAATGCATAGTGATGTCTATACATTTCAATATATTTTTTATTATCCATTTGATCGTAGTATTTTTCAATTTCTGGAAGTGTATTTCCGTGTTTTTCGAAATAGTTATAAACGTCTTTCATTGCTGGGAATTCTTCATCACCAAAGTCGCCATCACATTGAGCAAGAGCAATAATAACTGGTTTATCACTCATAACTCTCTTAAGTCTTACAACTTGAGCAGAAATTGCTTGTTCAACAAGAATTGGGTTTCTACCTTGTCTTGTTCCATATTGGAAATCATTTGGTAAACCAAAGATTAAAACATCATATTTTTTCTTTGCCCAGTGGACATATGTTCTCTTATCGGCAATCTTCCAAGATTCTTCTTGAACTTTATGAGCTTCACCAGCATATACTGCAATTTGATGAGAGAACGAATCTAAAACTGCATCAACACAGAAGAATTTCTTACCCATGCTGTGCTCCATCCATTCGCCAATTGCATCAAATTTCTTTCTCATTAATGAATGTGATGTAACTGGAACGAAGTCATCTCTATGCATAACTGCTGGACAGTGGTGGGAAGAGATACATTCCCAATTTGAGATACCAGTAGCACAGTGTTTATATCCGCCACTATATCCACCATAAGGGTTTCCTTGAGCGTGTCCAATTAAGAAACAAATATCGCTATCATAAACATATTTGTTCATAACGACTTTTGCGCCATATTTTGGTTCGTTTCCACAATCAACTAAATGATCCCAATCTTCACTATCATGATTGATAATTTGTCCTTTTGGATAGAATCTATCAAAGATAGCGTCGCCCAAAATACGTCTAATTTCGTCTGGTTTGTTCTTTCTATGTAAACCATTGGAACAAATGAGTAAGATATCTTTTTCTTCAACGCCATATTTTAAGCATTCATCGATAATTAAAGGAATTGATGTTTTACGATGTGAATCATCTTGGAATCCACCTTTAACTTTATCAGGGAAAACAATAGTGACTTTGCTACCTTTGTGAACAAGTTCACTAATTGGTTTCATATCCATTGGATTACGAATGGCTTCTAAAGTGGCTTTTTTAACATCTTTAATTCCTTCAGGATCTTTTACAGTAACGCCAGTTTCAAATACGTCACTACCCTCTGGGACTTCAACATCTACTTGGCCATCGCCATATTCTAATTTAACTTTCATCTCTTTAGTCCTTTCTCATAAGTTAATACGATTTTTTCAAAATCTTCTAAGGTGAATCCAAAGTCTGCACCAAATTTTGTTAACGCGATTAGTCCGCCATCAACTTCTGGAATTGAGGCAATCATTTCAGCGTTTTCTATTTTTAATCCGCCACCATAAACTACAGGAACGTTAACAACAGATTTAACAAATTTTGCTATATCTTCTATATATTCTCTTCCTGGAGGTACTTTTCCAGGTCCTATAGCCCAAACAGGTTCATAAGCAATTGTAATTTTACTTAAGTCAACTCCTTCTAAACCTACTTCGAGTTGATGTCTAAGAACATCATATTTGTGGTCTTGTTCTTCAGCTTTCTCACCGATACAATATAAGACTTCTAAACCAGCTTCTTGAGCGCGTTTAATTTCTTCATTTAAGATTTTGTTAATATCGCCTTTGCCGCCTGCTTGGGCAAAAAGATAATTAAGATAATTTCTTTCTTCACAATGGCCAATAAGTGTATCACTAACTCCAATACCTTTCATTGATTTAGCTGTTCTAAATGTTGTGAAGGCACCAAAATTTCCGCCTTTACTTACATCTTGGTAATGAACACTTTGACAACCAACATGAACATTCTTATTTACGCTTAAAGCACTTAAAAGGTTTGCTTCTTGAAAAAAGATTGTAACAGGAAGAGAAAGATTCATTTTTTCAATTCCTTCAGTAATCTCTTTTCCGTAAGTTTCGTTTTTCCGTGTTTTGTTTATACCATCGAAACTAGCTGGTATATCAAATCTTTTCAAATTTAAAAATATTTTTTTCACAATGAAAGCCCTTACATTTAACTAAATTTTAAACTATTTAAATGCTAAATCAATATAATAAAAATATAAACTTTATAAAAAACGCAAATTTGATTATGAATATAAATCAAAAAACTTTCATTCGAAACTATTAATCATTTTCGATGACGAAATCTGACTTACTTTTGATATCGTAAAATTTAAAATATCTATTTTCCAAAACTACCCATTTATTTAAAAAATCCTGGAAATTTTGAAAATTCCTGGACTTTATTCGATTTTCCTGGACTTTTTTTGAAATTTCCAGGAAAATTGAAAAATTATAGTACTTTTTGAAATATGGATTTGTCGAATAACTACCTTCTACAATTGTTAAATCGCACTTTTTTAAAATGCTTGAACTTACTATTTTTTGTTCAGTACAAGAAAAAACATTATAAGTTAGTTCGCTTTCATTCAAACGTGATACGATTTCGTTTTTAAATCTTTCTAAATTGATATTTCCGTTTACGCTTGTTGATAAATCTATACGGCCTCTTGGCTCATAAAAATCATCCATGTGAATTATTCTTGAATTAAATTTGTCAGCCAATTGAAAAGCTAGCGTAGATTTCCCGCTAGCGCACATTCCATCAATTGCAATAACACAAGATCCGTTAGTTGTTATCGTTTGTTGTATTTTCTGTATTATTTTCTTTAATGTTTCTTCTTTTGAAAACTTTTGCATAATCAGGTAATAAATGTTGAACTAAGTTAAATGAATATAAAAGTTGTACAATCGCAGGAATGAGGACTAATTGTAATAAAATTCCTGGCCAAGCATTGATATATGCACCATTTGCAAAAACCATGAATGTAAATGGATTATCACTTCCAATTAAGAATAAATAGTCAAAGAAAGCCCAAATAAATCTACCTAAAACCATTGCTGTAACCAAAGAAATATAAACATTTGCAATAGTTGGCAACTTTTTAACGCATTTTGTTAGGAAAATAAACATTGCACCACTAATAAAACCATAACTTAAAAGTTCGAAAGACATTGCAAGTGCTGTTGGATAAATTGGTGGCATACCAAATATTAATGATCTAGTTAATGGAGTTATAAATCCAATTAATGCTCCATAACATGGTCCTAAAATAAAACCAGCTAAGAAAACAGGAATATGCATTGGTAAAAGCATACTTCCAATTTCAGGTATTTGACCAGTTAAAAATGGCAATAACCATCCTAAAGCTAAAAATATAGCAGCTAAACATATTTTATTGATTTGAACTTGATTTTTCGTCATAAATTAATCTCCAAGTAAAATGTTAATTCTAAAAAATTATTCATGTCAATATAGATTTGGCAGTTTGTCAACTAATTCAAACTTTTTGATTTCAGATGAAAAAACTAAATTTTTATACATAAAACTTACAATCTTTTAACTAAGTAAATTATTTGTAAATTTTGAAGCATTAATCTTGAATTTGATTATAAATCAGTTATATTAATTGCAGTGTGATTTAATTGTACGACACGACATGGACTTAGATAAATTCTAAAACTGTGGTTAAATCACTAACGATTGACTGAACGAAATTCCTATGGAATTTCTTTTTTTATTTACTGTTTTTCAAAAAACCCTGCAAAACTCAATTATTTTTACAAAATAATATAAAATTTAACTTTTTAAAAATCAAATTTACACTTATTTTAAAACTAATAAAAAAGCAAAATTTTAGGAATAAAAATAGCATGAAATTTATCATTCACAAATCGTTTAAATTGTGATTAAATATTTAGCGTTTTGGGAGATTGTTATGCTTAAGAAACTTTTTGCACCTGTAGACTTAACAAGCGGAAAAATTTACAAAGTTATTTTGGTATTCATGGTACCAATTCTTATATCCTATATATTTCAACAAATTTACACATTAACTGATGCTATAATAGTCGGTCAAAATTTAAGTGCTAATGAAGTAAACGGTGTAAACGATGTTGGTTCAATAACTTACATCATTTTGCAGTTTGCATTTGGTTGTTCAGCTGGTTTTTCAGTTATTTCTTCCGAAAAAATGGGGCAAAAAGACCATGATGGACTCAGATTGTCATTTTTGACACAAGTAATCTTGGGTTTTATCATCTCAGTATTTTTAACAATATTGGCTACTTCTTTATTAGATCCTTTATTATCATTAGTTGGATTAACAAGTTCAACAGGTGGCGCGACTTATGAAGCAGCAAAAACTTACTTATTAATTATCTTTCTAGGTACAATTTGCCAAGTCGCATATAATCAAATTTGCTCTTTATTAAGATCAATGGGAGATTCTTTAACTCCACTTCTTTTCTTAATAGTATCCACTATTTTAAATATTTGTTTAGATTTACTTTTTATTGTTGTATTTCATTGGGGTGTTGCAGGTGCAGCAATTGCGACAATTATTGCTCAAGGTGTTTCAGCTCTACTTTGTTATATTTATACTTTCGTTAAATACCCATTTTTAAGATTCAAAAAGAGTGATTTTAAAGCATTAAATTGGTCTTTTTACGCTGAACATCTAAAGCTTGGACTTCCACTAGCACTCCAATTTTCAATCCTTGGTATTGGCCTAATTACTCTTCAATCTACAATTATTAAATTTGATACCACAATAGCTGGCGTTGTAATTGATAATGGCCCAGCTCAACTTGCATATGGTGCCGCAAATAAAATGCAAAATTTCTTAATGACTCCATTAAATGCATTAGGAACAGCAATGTTATCATTTTGTGGACAAAATCATGGTGCTAAATTATATAAAAGAGTTAAAAAAGGAATTTCAACATCAATTATTTTGATGTTCATTATTTATGTTTTACTCCTTGCAATTGCACTTCTCTTGCTCATTGATAACACCTATATGAAGTTGTTCTACGACGCTTCTAAAATTACTGATGAATCTGCATATTTAGGAAGACTTTCGGTTTTATCAACAGTCCCATTTTTCCCATTATTAGGCATTTTATTCATTTTAAGATGTTCAATCCAAGGTATAGGAAAACCAATTATTCCTTTCTTTGCTGGAATTGGGGAACTTTTAGCAAGAACTTTACTCTGTTTATTTGGTCCTTATATCTTTGTAGATCAAATTAGTACAAGTTTAAATTTGTACGAAAATCCAGCTCCTTTTATTACTACTTGTTTAGCCGATCCATTTGCTTGGCTAATTGCTTGTATAATTCTTGGAGCAGGTTATTTTATCTTTATTCATAAGTCATACAAAAAGTTAGTTTTTGAAAATAATATAGAAAATCCAGGAAAAACCTTGCCAAACTAAAGTATTTTTTATTTATTTAATTTTGATTAGTAAATTCGAAGAGGAGTTTATTTTGGACGAACTATATTTAATCAAATTTTCTTTGATTAAATCATTTATACATTCTCTAAAGGTTTTAGAAACATTTCCAGAGTAGCCAATAGCTTCATAAAGTTTTTTTGCAGACAAATTATTGTCCTCAAGTTTAAAAAGAATTTCTTCTTTTATTTCGTCCTTATTTTTTCTTTTATTAGAAACTTTAATTTTATCTTCAGAATTTACTTTTTTGCTTATTTTATTCGTTAAAAAAGCCTTATGAATAGGGAGAATTACAGTGAAAAAAGTTCTTTCTTCATCTGTCTCTAAAATTGGTAATGGCGACCCATTATTTTTAATTGCTCTAATAGCGGTAGGATAGCCTGTATTCCTTCCTTCAACCAAATGCAGCTCCTTTAAAAAGTCTCCAATTCGACGATTTCTATATCTTCTTCCTTTTAAATTTAAATTTTTCAAATCTAAATTGGTAATTGACCTATCAGGTCCAGGAAATGAAGTGATTTCGATTTGTTCTTTTTCAACCCTAATTGTAATTGGTTCATGAATCTGATAGGACCTGTGATATACAGCGTTAGAAATAAATTCTTCCAATGCTTCATATGGATAATTTTTAATCCTAATTGCTTCTGCATCATCATCGATTTTAAAAACCTTTTCAGCAATTACATTATTTTTAATGTAATTTAGAACGCTTTTTAGTTGCCAATCAATTGGACCTTGGAAAATCCTTTCTTCCATTCCTTGACCAGTCGAATCGTATATAGTCACTAATTCAATTCTGCAATAAGGGAAAAATTTTTCTATATCATCATTAAAAAACATCAAACCCACATTTAATGGTTTTATAAATTCTTTAGGGCCATCAACTATTTTTAAGTCTTTGGCGATTTCTAAAAGCTCCTTGTTTTCGATGTTATTTAATAAATTGCTTTTTATTTTCCAAAGATAATTTTTAATTAATGGTAAACTTAGATCTTTAACATCGGCTTTTAAGTTGACTCTATCATCAAAAGGTATATCGTCTGTTAAGGAAATTAATTCTTTAATATTAGCTTCATTCGCTTCAATAGTTGAGGAGAATTTTCTTATATAGTAAACTTTTTCACTGTTTTTAGAAGTTACTTTTTTAAAAGTCTTATAAGGTCTATCGTTTCCTCCTGGACACCAAATTAAAATTACATTTTTGTTTTCGTATTTTGTAACTTCAACAATTGGGAGGTATGAAGGCGAAATTAACTTAGAATACCTTAATAACTCTTTTTGGATTTTATCGACTTCTTCGTCTTTTATCCTGCTAATCGGATAAGCAACTTTACCATTTACTTCCTTAATTCCTATTAAAATATAGCCACCACCCCAATTATCAATATCATTAGCAAAGGCACAAATGGTTTTAACAATTGATTCAGGATTCCGATTTTCTTTGAATTCAATTCGCTCATTTTCAACAACGTTATCTCTTAATAATTTTTCTACTGTAATAGGAATCGCCATTATAATTTTCTCCTTTTAACTTACGACTAACTTACGACTAACTTACGACTTAATTGTAAAATAACGTAATTGTTTTTAAAAGGTAAACGTAAATAAATAACACCCTTTCGAGAAAATTTTAATTTCCTAAAATTACATCGAGGTGATTAAAATGAGT
>CALVRY010000024.1 GCA_944358755.1 uncultured Bacilli bacterium | reverse complement strand
CGACTTGCACCAAGTTCTTTGCCAAAGTTTTCTTGGTTTTTGAACTTGTCTTTAATGCGACACTTGATTTCTTCCATTACTTTATTGGAAGAGTAGCAACTATTCATAATCTTGACCTCCTCCATATAAAGCTGAGGCTCGATTATTTGTTACTCTTATATTTTACATAAAATCAAAAAAGTTATCTCTTAAAATTTTTACAAGTGATTCATCCGAATTCCAATATGCCTCTTTTGAGTCTTCATCATACATAAGCTTACAGAACTCATTAGCGAACTCTTGAAGATTATTAAGCATTTCATCTACAAATGATGGCTTAATTTTAACCCAACTTCCTGCGTACATGCCATTTTCATATGGATGGCCAACCTCTTTTTCTGAATACACAAATTTCGATTGGAACTTTTTAAGCTTTTCATCTTTTTCAAAAGCATTATTGGCTAATGAATTATAAGCCATAACAGTATTGTGTTTTAAGAAATTGTCAATTTTATTGAGAACATCGAAATACTTATAATGTGGAAGCCTATAAAGAGGGTTTGCCCTTTTGGTTTCTGCATTAAATTTGCTTTGAACATGTTGGAAGAAATACTTATATGTGAAATCAATAGTATTTTCATACCCCCTGTCCTTAATAACCAAAAGAATAGTTCTAAAGAACTCGGTGAAGATTTTTTGAAGGTATTGAAGATGAATACTCTTAATAACTTCATCATATTTTGCTTCACGTCGAATTCCAGCCAACAAAGCATCAAATTCAATATCATCTAGATCATCTGGTGATGAGGTATATGCAATTTCTTCCAAACGAACGTTGTCTTGGATTTCTTTAGGTGTAGTAATTTTATTAATAACAGTCTTATATTCTGTGTTCCAATCGCTACTCAATCTATTAAGTTGCTCTCTCATAATATTGATTGCATAATCTGAATAGTTTTTGTGTTTTGGAACGAAATAATGGGTGTTTCTTGGAGTAGAAAAAAGTTCTTCTGGAAAACATCCATCACAGTGAAGTTTTTTAAGTCTTTTAGTATCAATATGATATCTTCCATTTTTTAGGTGGAAGCCATAATACTCATAGTCATTTGGATTAGACTTACCATAGTCAAAAATTTCTCTAGTCATACATAAACCTCACGTACTCATTAATTGTTTACTTAAACTAAGTGCAGCACACCACTCCTTGATAAATCAACATAGGTGTCGCAATGGAAACAACTAATATCCTTGCTCCTGCTGCGCATTAATCTTACCACATATTTTAATACAGTTAAATTCTGTCCCAATATTTGTCCCAAATCATGCTTCGGGAAAACGAAACGGATGTTCTTTCATATCTTTAAGCATCATTTTTGATAGCTTGAATTGCCTCCATGCGCTTCTTCTTAAACACCTCATAGACCACTCATAATATTGATCACCAAGATATGCAAAAATGCCGCTTGCTTTCCATAGGCCAAACCCATTGCTATGATTGTAAATAATATTGATAAAATCCCCAATAATCACATCTGAAAAAGGGACACCTTCTATAATTAATAAAAAGATTTATGGAAGGAGTTGAACATGTTATAAGGAGATTATTGGATGAATATTAAACACGATTATTACATTAAAAAATTATCTATATCTGAAATTGCGAGAATTTATGGTATTGATAGAAAAACAGTAAGACGATAGTTATAGGCTTAAAGAGAGAGGTGATTATATAGTTATTAAAACAAATAGCTGGGGAAAATTCCAGCGTGATTTTTGGGGAAAATTTAAATGTTATTGACACTAGTAGGGTATCGTTTTTCTAGTAGAGAAAAGTTTATTTAGTAGGCTTTCATTTTCTAGTAGAACTAATTTTTAAAAATTTCTCAGTTCGAGCGAGTTTTCATCTACTAGCAAAACGCTTGAAATGAAAAAAAGCCCGATTTCTCGAGCAAATATCGTTCATTTTGAGATCCTTACTTTGTATCAAAATGTTAGTTATAAAATGGCGTCCATAAGAGGAGTTGAACCTCCGACCTATTGCTTAGGAGGCAATCGCTCTATCCAACTGAGCTATATGGACGTTTTTTTGTGCCCAAAATAAAGAAAATTTCTAGACACAAATAAAATAATAACTACTTGATTACATAAAATCAAATAGAGAGAGTTGATCGTTTTCTCTTAAATGATCAAGAACATGAAGTTCTCTAAGTTTTTTAATGTTTTTATCAGAAATCTTTGCTCTATTTTTAAGATCTTCTTGTGATTCAAACGGATGTTCATTACGAGCTCTAACAATTTCATTTGCGCCACTTTCTCCAAGTCCATCTAAAACCTTAAATGGAGGAATTAAAGCGCCATGTTCCTTATCAACAACAAAGTTAGTAGCATCACTCTTATCAATAGAAATATTTTCAAAAATAAATCCTCTTTCACACATTTCAAGGGCGACCTGCAGGGTTTTTTCAATTTCTACCTCTTTTGGTGATAAAGCAAGTTCAACGTTATTTGACTTTTTACGAGAGGAATATTCTTCTAGTCGAGCATGTATTTCATCAATTCCATTAATCATCGCTTGAATGTCATATTGTTCACAGCGTAACGAGAAGAAAGTAGCATAAAATTCAAGTGGATAATAAACCTTATAATAAGCAACTCTAATTGCCATCATGACGTAAGCACAAGCGTGTCCTTTTGGGAAAAGATATTTAATTTTTGAACAGCTATCAATGTAATAATCAGGAACATCATGTTCTTTCATTAAAGTCACTTCTTCAGGAGAAAGTTTCTTTCCTTTTCTAACTTTTTCCATGATGACGAAAGATTCGTGTCCTTCAATGCCTTTGGACATAAGATAAGACATGATATCATCACGACATCCAATAACGCCTCTTAAATCAGTGATCCCTTTATCGATTAATTCTTGTGCGTTATTTGTCCAAACGTCCGTTCCATGAGATAAACCAGAAATAATTAAAAGATCACTAAAAGATTTAGGATTTGTTTCACGTAAAAGTTGTCTAACAAATTGCGTGCCAAATTCTGGAATTCCAAGTGCACCATTATCTTTTTCCATATATTTATGTTTGAGATTAAGCGCATCATCACTTGAAAAAAGCGAAATAACTTTTTTGTCATCAAATGGTAAAGTTCTACAATCAATCTTAGTAAGATCACTCATCATCTTTAAAGCTTGAGGATCAACGTGTCCTAACATATCAAGTTTAAGAATAGTGTCATGAATTGAATGGAAATCAAAGTGAGTTGTTTTCCAACTTGCATCAGTATCGCCTGCTGGATATTGAACAGGAGTAAAATCATATACTTCATAATCACGAGGAATAACAACAATTCCTCCTGGATGTTGACCTGTGGTACGTTTTACGTCTTCGCAACGATGGGCAAGACAAGCTGTAACTGAGCCTTTAACATTATTTGGATTAATTCCTAAGTTTTCAAAATATTTTCTAACGTAGCCAAAAGCAGTCTTAAATTGAACAGTTGAAATTGTACCTGCTCTAAAAACTTTATCTTCACCAAGTAAAACTTTGGTGTATTGATGGGCGGTTGCTTGATAGTCAGTTGGGAAATTTAAATCAATATCTGGAACTTTTTCAGCTTGGAAACCAAGGAAGGTTTGGAAAGGAATATTTTGTCCATCACTCATCATTTTTGCGCCGCATTCTGGACATAATTTTTCTGGTAAATCATAGCCTGATTTAATGTCATTTCCCTCATAAAAAATAACTTTTTTACAGTGTGGGCAACGATAATGAGGTGGAAGAGCATTAACCTCGGTAATTTTTGCCATCGTTGCTGCAAAACTACTTCCAACCGAGCCACGGCTTCCAACAAGATAGCCATCATCATTTGACTTTTGAACAAGTTTATGGGCAATGTAATAAATAACTGAATAGCCGTTTTCAATGATACCTTTAAGTTCAGTATCAAGTCTATTTTTGATAAAGACTTTGGCTGGATCTTTTACATCATTTATATCGCCATATAATTCATAAGCTGTTTTATAACAAAGTTCACGAAGTAAATTTTCACAATTATCAATGGTAGGCGTAAAAAGTTTATCAGGAATTGGTTCAATAACCTCGCAAAAGTCACATATTTTGTTGGAATTTGTAACAACGTATTCATAAGCTAAGTCTTTTCCAAGCCACTCAAAAGCTTCTAACATTTCTTGAGTTGAACGATAATGTTGATCAGGGTTATCAAAGAAAATTCCCTTTGTTTGATTTTCAAGTCTAAAATAAGGCATTAAAGGATGACGCACGCCACCAACTGCTTCATTTTGAATATAAACATCTCGCACTACTTTATCTTCTGGATTTAAATAGTGACAATCACCAGTTGCAACAATCATTTTGCCCTCTTTATTTGCAGCTTTAATTATATCTTTGATATATATCTTTAAAGTTTCTTCATCTTTAATAGTATTTACATTAATTAAATATGAATAGTTTGCTAAAGGTTGAAGTTCAATATAATCATGAAATTTAGCTGCTTCTTCAAGTGCCTCTTGAGAGCGGTTAGTTGAAGCGTAAAACACTTCACTATTAAAACATGCGCTACCTACAAGTAAGTTAGAACGATATTTTTCGAGTAAAGAGCGAGGGACAAAAGGATGTGCCCCCATGTGGTCAGTATGCGAAAAAGAAACAATCTTATATAAATCTTTTAAGCCTTCTCTATTTTTGACTAAAACTGTGGCGTGGGTTGCACCTCTATAATGTTTTAAAGTAGCTTTAGCTATTGGAAGTTTTTCAAGTTCTTTTAAAAGAGTAATCTTTTTATCTTTTTGTAAGATATTTCTTAAAGCGAGCCAACAATTTGCAAGCACTTCAGCATCATAATCTGCTCTATGTGCGCTTTCTGAATCGTAATCAACTTCAAGTCTTTTTGATAAAGCGCCAAGTGAGTGTTGAGTGTTTTCAGGATATACAAAACGCGATAAAGCAAGTGTATCAATAGCAGCTTGCTTAAATTCACCAAATCCATTTACCTTCATCGCTTCTTTAATCATGTTGTAGTCAAATTCAAAGTTATGAGCGATTAAAACTGAATCACCAAAAAATTCTAAGATCTCTGGTAAAACTTCTTTGATGGTTAGTTTGTCTTTGACCATTTCATTTGTGATATGAGTAAGTTTTTCAATCTCTTGAGGTATTTCCATTCCTGGATTGATAAGGATATCCATTCGATCAACAACAAGCCCATTTTTAATTTTAACCGCGCCAAACTCGGTTATTTTATCGTATTTTATACTTAAACCAGTTGATTCAAGGTCGAAACAAACATATGTTGCATCGTTAAGATTTATTTCTCCAGAATTAACTGCACCTTTAAAATAATCATTAATTAAATAAAGCTCACAACCATAAAGCATTTTAAGTCCATATTTTTTCGCGGCAGCTTGTGCCTCAGGATAAGCTTGAACTACCCCATGATCTGTTAAAGCGATTGCCTTGTGGCCCATATGTTTAGCAAGTTTACAATAATCAGTGATACTTGTGACTCCATCCATATCACTCATTTTAGAGTGAAGATGAAGCTCAACTCTTTTTGTTTCACTTGTATCATCTCTCATTGGATCATCTGGAAGCATATAAAAATAATGAGCTAAAACATACATGTTTTTCCCAAATCTATCGAGTCCTACTTTTCCTTTAATTCTAATATTACTTCCAACTTTTATATCATTAAAAGATTCAGCAGGCATGCTTTTAGAATTTGAAATTAAAGTTACATAAATTGCTGCTTTAATATTTTTCTTGTTGCCTACGCCAATACTTAAAATAGTATTTCCATTTCGTGAAGTGCGAGGATCTTTTTTCTCAAAAACGTATCCATTAAAATCGACTGCACCACTATTTGAATCAATCATGTCGATTTCGATAAATTCGTAATTTCCTCTTTTAAACATGTCTTTTTGAGAGCGTTCAAAAAGCATTTGACGATAATTTTCTTCGATTTGTTTTATCGCATCATTTTCAGCTTCATTTTCAACTTTTTTATTTTCTTCTTGGATTTCTTCTTTTGTAATTTTGATTTCTTCTTTTGCTTCTTTTTTCTTTTCTTCATAGTGAAGAGAAAAACGAGTTGGATAAGTGATGAAATCTAAAAACATTTTTAAATCATTATTTAATCTTTCAAATTCTTTAAATTCATTTTCATCGTTAAAAGTTAAAGAAATTTCATCGTCAAGATAATCAACACTTGCACTTAACTCTGAAAAAGTATGATTAAAATAATATTCTTTGATAATTGAAGAAATATTTTCTTTATTTGGTTTATTTTTGTAAACAAAAGAAAATTCATAAGTATAGGAAGTGATATTATGTAATGCGTTTATAAAGTGGTCAAGTAAACCATATTCCCAAGGTGTATCTTTTTCAACTGAAAAAATAAAACGATTTGGAAAATATTTACTTTTTATAATCGAAATAAAATCAATATCGAAAGAAGAGACATCATCAATTCCGATTGATTTTAAAAAACGTTCAGTTCTTTCTTTCATATTAAATAATCGCAATTATGTCTTTAATAAAGACAAAAATCATTAAGAGTAATAATAAACCAAGTCCAACATAAGACATGATTGTTTTAAACTTGGTAGGAATTTCCCATTCTTTAAATACTTTTTCTTCTTTTTTAGTGTCAGCACCAATTGTTAAATTAACATCTTTATTTGCAGTTACAGTATCTTCGTGATTTTGAGATTTAGAAATGTCGATTTCTTGAATTTCTTTTTCTTCATCTTCTTCTTTTTTCTTCATGCTTAATTTATATTTTGCTTTTCTAACTCCATTTACACTACCTTCAACAAGTTCAACAAGAATTTGCCATCCATCTAACCCCGGGAAAGGTAATAAATTAAATAAAGCAAGGTTAACACTAATTACACCCCAAGTATTTAAATAAGCATAAAATGGATTGTTTTCAAGGATAGTTGTTGTTTGAGAAAAAATTGCAAGTGGTCCGCCAAGTTGATCCCAGCCTCTTCCAATAAAAAGTCCAACAAGCGCTTGACCAATTAATCCACTTGATTGAACCCATTGATTGCCAGCCACTTCAAAACTTCTTGCCCCATACCATAAATCATATTTATAAAAAGAAACATTAAGTGCGTTAAAACTTGTGCCATTGCTTGTTAAAGTAATTTCGCATGGATAAGTTTGAAGTTTGCCATTTTCATCACGGACATAACTTGGTGCCTCATTTGAATTTTCATTTTCGCTAGAAAGAGCATTAGCAAAAAGTGCCTCAAATTTAAATGTGTCGCCTTCTTTATGTTCGTATTGAACAAATTGACCATTTTGATTAACAATAGGCATGTAATAATTTGTAGAGCCAAATTTATTTTCATCACTTGTTTCAAAAAGATAGATATTTTTTGAAATGTCAGTGTCATTTACGCCACTTAATTGATAAGAAAGCACTGCAACATATTTGTGTTCAGTGTCATTTTCTAAAGTAAAGTACCCTTCATTTAAAATGTTAAGTTGATTTGTTGGATTTGATTCTGTGCCCTCAACGACTTCATGGAATTCACCATTTTCATAATAGAAAGTTGTTGGATAGAGTTGATCGTTATTGTTAAAAGTGACCTCACTTGCAAGAGAAACAATTCCAGGATTTTCGCCAACATTATACCAAGCATTTACTTGAACTTGAGGGAAACAAGAGGCACTTATTAAAAAGATAAGATAAGCAAGAATAAAATTCATGATGATTCCTGCTGACATTATGATGATTCTTTTATAGCGCTTAATACCAATAAGTGTTCTTTCTTTTGAAACAACAATTCCTTCAGGGACACTTTCTTCATCATCTTCTCCTAGCATTGAAACATATCCGCCAAGAGGAAGAATGCCAATAGAAAAAGTTGTTTCGCCTTTTTTCCTTTTAATCTTTACAATTTTTGGACCAAAACCAATTGAGAAATCAGTACAATAAACTTTAAAAGATTTAGCCGCTAAAAAGTGCCCAAATTCGTGGATTGTAACAAGAACTCCAAGAGCAACAAAAAATAATACTATCGATAAGACAGTATTCCAGTTAAATCCAGCTAATACATTAATTTGCATACTCTTCAATATATTCCTTCGTTAGTTCTCTCACTTTTTTATCGGTTTCAATTAAATCATTAATATTAACTTCTTTTATATAAGAAAACACTTTCATAATTTTATCAAGAATTTCGCTTATAGTGTTATATTTAATTTTGTTATTTAAGAAAGCGTCAACTAATACTTCATTTGCAGCGTTTAGTGCTGCGCCATAATTTCCATTTTTCTTTAAACATTCATAAGCATAATTAATCAGTGGAAATTTGTCATAGTCCATTGGATAAAACGTATATTTATCAAATGTATTTTTTTCAACATCCATAAAACCTTCGCTTGTGTCAGGTTTTCCTTCAAATAAAGCATAAGTTATTGGAAGTTTCATATCGCTTGGCCCAACTTGAAGATAGATGTCGCCGTTTTTCATTTTTATCATTGAATGGACATGACTTTTTCGGTCAACAATTGGTTCAATTTTATCTCCCGATACATTAAATAAATAATGTGCTTCAATAATTTCGAAACATTTATTCATCATAGTTGAACTATCAATTGTAATTTTTTTGCCCATTGACCAGGTTGGATGTTTTAAGGCATCACATGGCGTAATATCTTTAAATTTTTCCTTCTCTAAAAAGAAAAATGGACCTCCACTTGCGGTGATTAAAATCTTTTCAACATCATTTATATTTTTTCCATATAAACATTTTGCAATTGCAACATGCTCTGAATCGATTGGATAAAGTTTGCCATGTCCTTCTTTAAGAAGTTTATTGATGATGTCCCCACCCACTACCAAACTCTCTTTATTTGAAAGACATAAAATTTTATTAAGCTTTAAAGATTCAACGCTTGGTAAAAAACCAATAAAACCAATTAAAGCATTAACGATGATATCACTTGGACATTCATTGATGAGTTTTATAAGTCCATCATCTCCAAAATAGAAGTGTTTTTTAGGGTATTTTTCTTTAAATTTTAAGTAGTCTTTCTCGTTTTTTACACAAAAATAGTTGAGATTTGCAAGGTTTTTAATTAATTCATCAATTATTTCAACTCTTTCACCAACTGAAATTCCAGACAAAATAAAACTATCTTTATTTTTTAAAATAACCTCAATTGTTTGAGTGCCAATTGAGCCACTAGCCCCAAGTAATAAGACACGTTTCATTTTTTAATAAATACCATCAGACATAAAGTTCCAATTAAGTGACATTACTTCAATAAATAATGAAAGCATAATTGAAACGATTAAGATTGAATCTAATCTATCTAAAATTCCACCATGACTTTTAAGCGCGGTGCCAAAGTCTTTAATCTTGAAGTGCCTTTTAATCGCTGAAAAAATAAGATCACCAAAGACACCAAAAATAGGCATCAAAATGCTTAAAACAATAACGTTATAGAAATGATTTATATCTAAAATTCCAGCGAGAATTGGAACGCCACATAAATCTAAAATAAGAGCGAATAAAGCACTACAAATAAATGAAATGACAATTCCACCAATTAAACCTTCATAAGTCTTTTTAGGTGAAATACGAGGACTCATTTTGTGTTTTCCGAATAAAACACCAATAAAATAAGCCCCAACATCATTCATACATGTGCCAATTAACATGTAAAAAATAAGTAACATCGATTGACCATATCTAAAATAATATGGTGCCTCGTAATAATTCCATGTATTACCACCACTTCCATCAACTAAATTAGAAAAAGTAAATGGACAATATCTTAAATAAAGAATTGATTGAAAGCCAACCGAAACAATAAAAAGCATCGATATAAAATAGAATGCATCTTGGATTGAGAAATTTTTATCAAACAAAACATTAAAAAAGAAAAATGTAATGCAGATGAAAAATGCGGTGAGAGAAATTCGAGGTCCATAGAATTGCGACGACAAATCAAAAACAAAATTTTCAGGATTTCGTGAGAGTTCTACGAGGTTATTTTTCACAATGACCCATCCAATCAAAGCGACCATCATGAAATATGAGAAAATATAAATCACGTTGGAGAATTTTCTCTCGATTGATTGAGGGGCTTTAATTATTTCGTGACAAGCAATAGAAGCTGCAACAAGAATTAAGGTAGCAAAAACATAGTTCCCAACAATGATACATGGAACGCAAATCAAAACTAAAAGGATACTAACAAGAATTCTATTTTTCATAGAATTCTTAGTATCTAAATTTAGGTTGTTCATATAATGCTGTTTTTTAGTGAGTCTTGAATTAGCTTTATTTTCTTCTTCAAGATCAGTTGTAATAGCATTATCGTTTTTAGTTTCTTTTTCTAGATCAGCCATTGTTAAATTGACATGATTTCGCTATCTTTTTCTTTAACAACTTCATCAATCTTTTTGATATATTGATCAGTTAATTTTTGAATAGCTTCCTCTTCTTTTTTGAGTGTATCTTCAGTATAAGATTCGTCTTTTTTAATTTTATCCATGGCATCACGACGAATATTTCTAATAGCGACTTTGCTCTCTTCGCCATATCCTTTAGCTTTCTTGCCAAGTTCTTTTCTTCTATCTTCAGTTAATGCAGGAATGATAAGTCTAATTTGTTTTCCGTCAACAATTGGATTAATTCCAATTTCACTAGCATTGATTGCAGCAACAATTGCTTTAATGTCGCCTGCATCATAAGGCATAATCAAAAGTTGTCTTGGTTCAGGAACTTTAACTGCAGCGATTTGGTTAACTAACATTTTTTCACCATAATAATCGCAATATAAGTTATCGAGTAAAGCAGCATTTGCTCTACCAGTTCTTAAAGTATTAAGATTAGCTCTTAATGATTCAACTGATTTCTCCATTCTCTCTTTTACTTCGTCTAAAATATCCATAGTTTACTCCTTCTTTATAGTTGTGCCAAAATCATCTCCCTTGATGACTTTAACAAAATTTTCTAAATCTTCCATTGAGAATACACGTGTTACAACTGTTGTATCCTTTAAAAGCTCAATTGCTTCTTTGTCCATGACTTTTAAATTCAAATCAAGGACGTATTGATAATTTGTTTCTTTGATAAATTTTGCATCTTTATTTTTATTTGGATCGCTTGTATAAACGCCATCCACGCCATTTTTCCCTGCAAGAATTACTTCTGCGTTCATTTCTATTGCGCGCTTTGCAACGGTTGTATCAGTAGTAATTTTTGGTCGACCTAATCCACCAGCAAATAAAACAACGGTGCCAGAATCATAAGCTTTTCTTGCCTCATTAAGATTATATTTTTTTGCGACGTCTTCAACTTCAAGTGAGCTCATTAGTAAATTAGGAACTTCGTATTTATTTAAAATACTTGATATAGCTTTTAAATTAATGACTGTTCCAATCATTCCCATGTAATCGCCATCAATTGAGTCAATACCTGCTTCTTCAGCAATTCTTCCTCTAAAAATATTTCCTGCGCCACACACAACACCAACTTTAATTCCATAGCCAACTAAAGTTTTGATAAGTTTACCAATGTTATTAAGTTTTGTAGCACTTAAAATAAGGCGAGAAGAATCGTCTTCAAGCGCTTCACCACTAATTTTTAAAATGACTCGGTTGTATTTAAAATTTTCCATAAAAAAATTATATCAAAAAGGAAATAAAAATGCGCAAAATTTAGCAAAAAAGTCTATAAAAATATGAAATTTCTATAGAAAAAATCCGCTAAGAGGATTACTCAAAGCGGATTTATCATAATTTGGATTATTGAGCTTGTTTAGCAACTTCTTCAGCGAAGTTATCAACTCTCTTTTCGATACCTTCACCAACTTGGTAACGGATGAATTTAACAACACTGTTACCTTTTTCTTTCAATGCTTGAGCAACAGTCTTTTCTGGATCAAGTAAGTAAGATTGTTCATCTAAAACTGATTCAGAGAAGAATTTGTTAACTTTACCTTCGACGATTTTCTTTAAAGCGACTTCTGGTTTGTTAGCAAGTTTTGGATCGTTTTTGCATGCTTCAATTTGAATGTTCTTTTCGTTTTCAATTTGAGCAGCTGGAATATCATCAAAGTGAACAAATTTTGGGTTGTTAGCTGCAATATGCATTGCAAGACCTTTTCCGAGTTCTGCATCTTCTTTTGCAAGAAGGACTAAAACACCAATTTTTCCACCCATGTGGATGTAAGAATAAACTTTTTCATCACCTGTTGGTTCAACAACATCGAATCTTCTAAAGCTTAATTTTTCACCAAGTTTAACAGTAGCGTTTGTGAAATCAGTTTGTGTTGCACTAACTGCTTCTTCAACAGTTTTGCAGCCATTCTTTAAAACGACTTTAGCGCAATTTTCAACTAATTCTTTGAATGGATCAGCGTGAGAAACGAAATCTGTTTCACAGTTAACTTCAACGATTGAAGCTTTTCCACATTTTTCACAAGTATGGATAACAACTAAACCTTCAGCTGCAATTCTATCAGCTTTTTTAGCTTGTTTAGCAATACCTTTTTCTCTTAACCAATCGCAAGCTTTATCAACATCATTTTCACAAGCTGCTAAAGCGTTTTTGCAATCCATGATGCCTGCGCCTGTTCTATCACGTAATATTTTAATTAATTCAACATTAACTGCCATGATTACTCTCCATTATTCAGCTTTTTCTTCAGCTGGTTTTTCTTCTTTTTTGTTTTCAACGCTTTGTGCTTGTTGAGCTGCTTGTTGTCTTGCAAGGAAAGATTCTCTTCTTGCTTTTTCTCTTTCGAGTTTTTCTCTTTGCATTTCTCTTCTAGCAGCAAGTCTTAAAGCATTTTCTCTATCAGCTTGTCTGATAGCATCTTTCATAGTTAAAGCTTCGCCTTCATCTTTAGCAAATGCGACTTCAGCGATACCACCTTTAGCTTCAACAACAGCATCATTTAAAATACCAATGATAAGTTTAACTGATTTTGTTGCATCATCATTTCCTGGGATGACATAGTCAATTCCATCTGGATCACAGTTTGTATCACAAATTGCAAAAACAGGGATGTTTAATTTATTAGCTTCTCTAACTGCGTTATATTCAACAGTTGGATCAACAACAACTAAAGCATTAGGAATTTTTCTCATTTCTTTAATGCCTTCAAGGTTCTTAGCTAATTTTTCTTTTTCTTTGTTTAAAGCGATAACTTCTTTTTTAGGAAGTTTTTCCCAAGAACCATCTTCTTGAGCACTTTCTAAATCTTTTAATCTTCTAATTCTTGTTTGGATTGTCTTGAAGTTTGTTAAGATACCACCTAACCATCTGTTTGTGATGTAGAATGATCCACTTCTTTCTGCTTCTTCTTTAACAATTTCTTTAACGTTATCTTTTGTACCAACGATTAAAACTTTACCACCATCTAAAACGATACTTTCAAGTTTCTTATAAGCATCTGTTAAAGCAGATTTTGATTTGTTTAAATCGATAAGGTAAATACCATTTCTTGCACAATAGATGTATGGTTTCATTTTTGGATTCCATCTTTTTGTTTGATGGCCATAATGAACTCCAGCTTCAAGTAATCTTCTTAGTGTAACGACTTCAGCATTTTCATCATGAACAATTGTTTCCATGATATTTGCTTCTTTTGTTTCCTCTACTTTTTCTTCGCTGAGGTTAGCGACTGTTTTTTCTTCTGCCATTTAGGGCTACCTCCAATTTGTTAAAACCTCCATTACTTCGAACATTTTCCCTGAAAAATTCAGACTCGGAAAATGAATCCATAATGTGTGTATTCTTTTGCGTCCGCAAAAGTCTATTTATTATACCTCAATTGTTTGTTCTAAAACAAGCATAAAAAAATGTCAGAACTATTACAAAATGACAATACTGAGCAATTAGTTTAAGAAATCAATCATTAACAAAATACAAAAAAGTGTATATCTCA
>CALVRY010000023.1 GCA_944358755.1 uncultured Bacilli bacterium | reverse complement strand
TTTTTCTTATAAACCTAGTAAAGAACTTATTGAACATTTTACAGGTAAAAAGATTTTTATTAGAACTTATGGTTGTCAAGCTAATATTAGAGATGAAGAAACTCTTCTTGGTCTGTTTTCTCTTTTAGGTATGACCAGAACTGAAAATCCTGAAGAAGCAACAATTGCAATTTTAAATACCTGCGCCGTAAGAGAAAATGCAGAAGACAAAGTTTTTGGAGAAATTGGCCAATTCAAAGCTTTAAAAGCAAATAATAAAGATTTAATTTTAATGCTTTGTGGTTGTATGGTCGAACAAAAACATATTATTGAGGAAGTTTTAAATAAATATCCTCAAGTTGATATCTTTTTCGGCACCCACAACTTGGAAGATGCGCCAGAACTTGTTGAAAAATATCTTTTTGATAAGAAAAAATCACGCATTGTTAACGTTTTATCAAAAGAAGGTAGCATTGTTGAAAAATTACCTGTAACAAGAATTGATGATTATAAAGCTTTCGTAAATATTACTTACGGATGCGATAAATTTTGTACTTATTGCATTGTGCCTTATACAAGAGGTAAAGAAAGAAGTAGAAATATTAACGATATTTTAGATGAATGTCGTACTTTAGTAAGTGAAGGCTATAAAGAAATTACCTTGCTTGGTCAAAATGTTGATAGTTATGGAAAAGATTTAGATGATGGCATAACTTTTGCAAAACTTTTAGAAGAAGTGGCAAAACTCGGCATTCCTCGTTTAAGATTCTTAACAAGTTATCCTAGTGATTTTAGTGATGAAGTGATTGATGTAATCGCAAGATACGATAACATCATGAAATACATTCACCTTCCAATTCAAAGTGGAAACGATGAAGTTTTAAAACGCATGGGAAGAAGATATACTAGCAAACAATATTTAGATTTAGTCGATCGTATTAGAGCTAAAAATCCAAATATTGCCTTATCTACTGATATTATTGTTGGTTTCCCAAACGAAACTTATGAAGAATTTTTAGATACAATTAAAGTCGCACTTAAAGCTGATTATACAAGTGCATTTACTTTTATTTATTCTCCACGAAAAGGCACACCAGCAGCTCGACTTCAAGATAATGTAACATACGATGAAAAAGTTAAAAGATTTAAAGAACTCGTTGATAATCTTGAAGTTAATTTTAAAAAGCATGCTGATGAAATGATTGGCAAAACTTTTGAAGTCTTGGTCGATGGGGAAAGTAAGAAAAATAAAGACCTTTTATCAGGTTATGCCTACAACATGAAAGTAATTCATTTTAAAGGCGACAAATCTTTAATTGGTAAATTGGTTAAAGTTAAAGTAACCGAATCTCATGTTTATTCTTTAATTGGAGAGCTTGTTAATGATTGATGAAAAAGTGAAAAACGACATAAATAATTTAAAAAATAATTATTTAAATTTACCACTTTTTCAAGAATATTTTAGATTGAAAAATCTAATAAAAATTTCAAAAACCCTGCAAAACTCGGATAAAATTATTATTTTAAGCAATTATCAAAGCTTAAAAAATGAAGAAAAAAAGATTTATGGACGCATAAAACTTAACTCTTCTAATGATCCGCTTTTATATAATTTTTTTGAAATAAAAGAGCAGGTGGAAGATTTTAAAGAAGAAATTAATGACTTATTAAAATTATGATTTATGCAATTTTAGGACCTACATGCAGTGGGAAAAGCGATCTTGCTGAAACATTATCAAAAAAATATAACGCCCCAGTTATAAATTTTGATGCATTTCAAGTTTATAAAGAACTTAATAAAGGTACAGCCAAGCCTTCAAAAGAAGAGCTTAGTAGTGGGCGATATTTTTTATATGATTATGTTTCAATTACTGAAGAATATAGCGTAAGTCGTTATCAAAAAGATGCTCGTGAATTATTAGAAAAGTTTAAAGATAAAGACATTGTAATGGTTGGAGGTACAGGTTTATATCTAAAGGCTGCGCTTTATGATTATAAATTTATGGAAGAAGATCCAATGCCAAAGGACTATTTAGCCGATTTGTCTAATGAAAAATTATACGAAGAACTAACTAAAATTGATTTGGGTGATGCTAGGAAAATCGGGATAAACAACCGTAAACGTTTATTAAGAGCTTTATATATTTATGAAACTCACAAAGTAAACAAGACTGATTTAAATAAGGGAGGAAAAAATAACCTTCTTTATAAAAATACTAAATTTATTGGAATTAACTTTAATCGCGAAAAATTATACGAAAGAATTGATGACAGAGTTGATTTAATGTTTGAAAATGGGTTAGAAGAAGAAGCAAAGTTCTTATTTTCTAACTATGACCATTCTTTAAGAGCTCTTCAAGCAATTGGGTACAAAGAATTTTTGCTCTCAAACGACATTGAAGAAGTTAAAAAACTAATTAAAAATAACACACATCATTACGCAAAAAGGCAAATGACTTTCTTTAAACATCAATTTGATAACATCGAGCGGATTAACAATGAATAACGATTTTGATACTAGAACAAGATTACTTTTAAAAGATGATTTTGGTAAATTATCTCATTTTAAAATTGTAATTATTGGGCTTGGTGGAGTTGGCTCCATCATCCCGATGTCTTTTGTAAGATGTGGCGTTAAAAATCTTATTTTAGTTGATGGTGATAAAGTTGATATTTCGAATCTAAATAGACAAATTGCTTATGATTTAAAAGATGTAGGCAAGATTAAAGTAGAAGCTTTAAAGGAGAAACTTTTTGCTTTAAGAGATGATTTAAATATTGAAACTTTTAGCGATTTTATCGATGAAAACTTTAATTTTGAAGTCTTTAAAAATGTAGATTTTATTGTCGATTGCATCGATGATTTAAAAGCAAAAGTATTACTTGCTAAATTTGCACTTGAACATAGCATCAATTACATCTCCTCAATGGGCACCGGAAATAGATTAAATCCGACAAAAATTTCTATAACTAGTTTAAACAAAACAAGTGGCGACCCACTTGCTAGAAAATTCAGATATTTATTAAGACAAGAAAATATTGACCTTAAAAAGATTAATGTTGCTTGTTCTAGCGAAGAGCCTATTATTAAAGATAGAGTGATTTCTTCAATGATATTTGTGCCTAATGCAACAGGTCTAGCAATCGCATCTTTTGTTTTAGAAAAACTTTTAGGGAGGCTTTGAAAATGAGATTAGAACGAATTGAAAAAGTAGCAAAAAAATTTGGGATTAACGAGAAATTTCTTGAATTACATGGAAATTATAAGGCTAAAGTGGATTTTAACGCCCTCTATGAAAGCGTAAAAAATAACGAAGATGGAAAATTAATTTTAGTTACTGCAATAACTCCAACAAAGGCAGGAGAAGGAAAAACAACTACAACCATCTCTTTAATTGATGGCCTTGCTAAAATTGAACAAAAAGCAATTGGATGTTTACGAGAACCAAGTATGGGTCCGGTTTTTGGTCTTAAAGGCGGGGCAACTGGCGGAGGAAAAGTAACTATTGAACCAAGTGAAGATATAAATCTTCATTTTACGGGTGATATGCATGCTTTAACTAGCTCAATTAATTTAATTAGTGCTGTAATTGATAATCATATTTATCAAGGAAACGAACTAAACATTGATCCAAATAAAGTTGTTTGGAAAAGAGCACTTGATATGAATGATCGCGAATTAAGAACAATTGAAATTGGACTTGGAAGTGATAAAAACGGAATCAAAAGAAAAGACCATTTTCAAATTACTGTCGCAAGCGAACTTATGGCAATTTTATGTTTAGCAAAAGATGAAAATGACTTTTTAAATAGAATTAATAACATAATTGTTGCTTATAATTACGATAATAATCCTGTTTATTTAAAAGAATTAAGAATTTCTAGAGCAATCATGAAGCTCATGAAAGATGCTTTAAAACCAAATATTGTTCAAACTCAAGAACATAATCTCGTGTTTGTTCATGGCGGACCGTTTGCAAATATTGCTCATGGCTGTAGTTCTTTAATTGCAACTCGTCTTGCTTTAAAACTTTCACCAATTGTTGTTACTGAAGCTGGATTTGCTGCAGATTTAGGAGCTGAAAAATTCTTCGATATTAAATCAAGAATAGGAAATTTAAAACCTAATGCAGCAGTATTGGTCGCAACAATCAGGGCACTTAAACTTCATGGCGGAGTAAGTTTTGAAGAACTCGATAAAGAAAATTTAGAAGCTTTAGAAATTGGCTTTAAAAATCTTGAACAACATTATCAAAATTTAAGAAAATACAATATTCCAATTGTTGTCGCGATTAATCATTTTAAGAATGATTCCGAAAATGAAGTTAAAAAATTAATGGAACTATTAAACAAAAATTATTATCCATACGCTTTCTTAGATGGCTATCTAAAAGGCGGAGATGGAAGTCGAGAATTAGCAAGTAAAGTAATGGAAATTCTTGAAACAAAACGTTCAAATTTCGAACCTTTATATCCAATAACCTTGCAAATTAAAGATAAAATTAGAAAAATCGCTAAAGAAATTTATCGAGCAGATGATGTTGAATTTTCTGATATTGCTCTTCAAAAAATTAAACTTTATGAAGAAATGGGCAAAGGAAATTTACCAGTTTGTATTGCAAAAACTCAATCTAGTTTTTCAGATGATGCAAAACTTTTAAATACGCCACGCAATTTTAATTTACATGTAAAAGATGTTTCCATTTCTAATGGAGCAGGGTTTATTGTTGTATATTGTGGAAACATTTTAACAATGCCAGGATTACCTAAAGTTCCAGCTGCAGTTAAAATGGAAGATGAGCCACTAACTAAATATTAATATTTTTGGCTTTAATTTGATTATCGTAAGTTTTAATTTGTTCTTCTAAGTTTAAATCTTTAAATTGATTCATATAAAGTTGGTAGTAATAACCATGTTTTTCCATTAGTGTTTTATGATTACCATCTTCGATAACTTTTCCATCTTTCATTACTAAAATACGATCACAATCGACAATTGTTGATAAACGGTGAGCGATCATGATGCTTGTTCTACCTTTTAAAACTTTTGAAATAGCACTTTGAATGATGTGTTCAGTTTCGGTATCGATTGAAGAAGTAGCTTCATCTAAGATTAAGATTTTTGGATTACGAATTATTGCTCGAGCAAATGAAATTAATTGTTTTTGACCTTGCGATAATTCGTTTCCGCCGTCTTTTAAGAAAGTATTATATCCTTCAGGAAGAGAGAGGATAAAGTTATGTAAATCGACAATTTTTGCGGCTTTAATAACTTCTTCATCGCTTGCATTTAATTTTCCATATTTGATGTTGTCTTTGATTGTGCCTTTAAAGATGAATGGAGTTTGTTGAACGTATCCGATATTACTTCTTAACCAACCAACACTGCGGTCTTTATAATTTACGCCATCAATCAAAATTCTACCTTTAGTTGGTTCATAGAATCTACAAAGCAAATTAACAGTAGTGGATTTTCCACTTCCGGTTTCACCAACAATAGCGATGCTCGTGCCTTGAGCGATGTGAATGTTCATATCGTGTAAAACTTCAAGATCTTGTTTATAAGAGAAAGACACGTGATCGATTAAGATGTCACCTTTCATTTCTTCAAAATTTTCAGTTTTGTTGTTGAATAAGTCGCCGTATTTTTCGATAACTTCAGGTTTATCAACAAGTTCAGGTTTTGTGTCGATAAGCATGAATAATTTTTCAACGTTAGCTTGAGTTGAAATAAGTTCAGCAAAAATTTCAGCAAATTGAGCGATAGGATTAAAAATACTGCCAACAAAACCTAGGAAAAGAACCATCATCGCTATGGAACTTGTTGTTTCATTAGAAATGTTAATTAAAGGGAAAACGACAATAATTATTGCGGTAGTTATTGCAGCTAAAATATTAATTGAAGGGTTGAAGAAAGCATTAACTTTACCTGTTTTAAAACGCTTTTTACATACATCAGTCGAAATATCGTTACATTCTTGATAGATAGTATCTTCGATTGCAAGCGATTTAATAGTTTTATTTCCGCTAATACATTCAGCAAGCCATCTAACAAAATCACTATAAGCCGTACGAGCAATACGAGAAAGTTTTAAAATCCATTTTTGGAAGAATAAAACGATAAAGAATATAAGTGGAGTGGTGGCGAGTATTACTAAAGATAATAGCCAACTATAACTAAACATTGTAATGAGAGTGAAAACGAGTTCACTTAATATCCAGAAAACTCTTAAAACTGAATTGGATAAGACATCACCTATATTTGCTGCATCATTTTGAAGACGAGCAATGAGCCATCCACTTGGAGTTTTGTCAAAATAAGAAAAACTTAGTTCTTGAATTCTCCCAAAAGCATCTCGCCTTAAACCAGTCATGATTATCATTTCAAAATAGTTCATTGTAAAGAAAGTGATGAATACTGCAACGCTTCTTAAAAGAATCATGACTATATAGAAGATTATGTAGTTTAAGAAAGTTAAAGTGAAGTCGATACCTAAGATTTTAACTTGTAAGATTACGTCAAAAATATTTGAGTTTAGCACGATATTTCCAGAATCAAAGCAAGAAATTAAACTCGCGTTCATTGAAGGAATGAAACTTGCATCGTAAAAAGACGTAAACATCATGCCTATAAAAAGCAAGATTAAAAATGGCCATTTATAGAGGACATATTTAAAAGTTTTAGCCCATACTGAGAGACTAAACTTAGAGTTAATTTCTTCTTCTTTGAATGCTTGTGTTGCCATAGTTAAATCATCTTAGTTTGTATTTCATAAATTCTTTTATACAAACCTTCCTTCTTAATAAGATCGTTATGTTTACCCATTTCAGATATTTTCCCATTATCTAAAACAAGGATTAAATCGGCATCTTTTGCAGTTGCAATGCGGTGCGTAATAATAAAAGTTGTTCTTTTTCCAGCATCTTCTTTAAGTGCTTTTCTAATTTTATAGTCAGTTTCAGTATCAAGGGCCGATAAAGAATCATCAAAAATTAAAACAGGTGCGTTACTTAATAAAGTACGAGCAATCGCAACTCTTTGAAGTTGCCCACCACTCAAAGTAGTGCCTTTTTCGCCAACTGGAGTTTCATATCCATTTGGAAATTGCATGATACTTTGATGGATCTGACTAATTGAAGTTGCAACCATAACATCTTTATCTTTAGCATCTTGATTTGCGATTTTAATATTATCTTTAATAGTTTTAGAGAATAAAAATGGATCTTGTAAAACAATTGAAACGTTTTTTCTAAGATATCTTTTTTGAATATCTTTAAGTTCAACGCCATCAACTTTAATGCTCCCACTAGTATAGTCATAAAGTCGAGTTAATAAATAAGCAAGTGTGGATTTTCCTGAACCAGTTTTACCCATGATTGCAACTGTTTGACCTTCTTTAACCGAGAAAGAAACATTACTAATTGTAGCTTGATTAGAATCGCAAAAGAAAAATGAAACATTATCAAAAACAATATTTCCTCTAATAGTAGGAGTTAAACCGCTTTCTGTATCTTCAAGTGGTTCGTTTAAAATAAGATAAATTCTATCTAAACTTGCTTTTGCTCTAGCAAGATTTGATAAAACAGTTGCGACGTCTCTTACTGGCCAAACCATTAAATTAACAAAAGTGAAGCTGACAAAAAGAGTGCCAACTGAAATTTGTCCATTAAAACAAAGAACAAATCCAACAATTGTTGTTAAAGCAATTTGAGAGAAAACAAAGATATCGCTGCTTGAGAAGAAAAAGGCGGATAATTTTCTCCAATTAAGATATTTTATTCGAAAATCTTCGATAAAATGTTCAAAACTTTTAATTTCGTGAGCCTCGTTATTGAAAGCTTTTACAAGTCTTACACTAGCTAGGTTTTCTTCGATTTTATCGGTCATATTTCCTTCACTATCATCAGTTAATCTATATCTTCTCCTAACTTCTTTGATAACGAAGAAAGAATAGATGAACATAAGTGGCAAAATGCAAATACTAACTAGAGCAATAATCCAGTTAGTTATACATAAAAAGACAAAACTTAATAAAACAATGTCAAAAGTGTAAAGGATCAAAGCAACATCTGGTCCGAAAAATCTTCTAACAATATCTTCATCTCTTGTACAAGTTTGAATGATATCGCCATTTTTCATACCTTTAATTTTTGAATATGGAAGGCGCTCAATATGTGAAAAGAGAAGAAGTTGTAAATTTTTACTCATTTTATTCATAAATGAGCTTCTCATAATCATTCTTATAACAACATTAATCGCTGCAAGAAGAGCAAAACCAACAATGAGAATTGCAAACATCCAAATATTTGAACTTAAGAATTCAATTCCACCAAAAATTGCTACAAAAAACGTTGTCAAAATGTTTACATCGTTTCCTAAATATGAAATATCTGGAATAGTTGAGCCAATTCCGCCTAGATTTTCTTGAGCTTGCAAGATATCGATTAAAATTTTGTTTAAATATGATGAAGTGATTGTGAATAAGACCGACAAAAAAGTAAGAAAAAAGTAAAAGAAGTAAATAAACTTACAATCTTGTATCATTACTTGTAAAATCGACCAAAATTTTCGCATAGCAACATGATACTATTTTTATAGTTAAAAACAAGATTGTTTGCTATCATATTACTGGTATTTTTATTATGACAGATGAAAGAAAAACTACTGAAATAGAAACAAAAAAAGATAAAAACCCTGCAGAAACCAAATATTTTTACGAAAATAGTCCTATGGTAGATATTGAAGATGTAGAAGTTAACGAGCAAAACTTAGGCGAAAGTATTCAAGAAGATGTTTGCGAAGAGAAAAAAGAAATTAAAGAAAAGAAAAATCCTAAAAATTCTTTGTTCAAATATTTGATTTACTTAGGAATTATTTTGTTAATTACTGCCTGTGTTTTGTGGTACAACTTAACTCGCCCAACAAAAGGTATTAATGGCGAAGATGTTTTGGTTTATGAAACTATCGGCGATGTTGCTGCAAATACGAATATTTGGTACTTTTTGTTATTAATTTTTTCGATAGTATTTGGGTTTTTCATTGCTGCTTTAATTATATGGTGTTTTGCTAAACTTTATACAAAACATTATAAAATGCATCAAGCTGTGGCGAACGCTTTAATTGGATCTTTTTATAGCGCAATTACTCCCGGATCAAGTGGCGGTCAATTTGCTCAAGTGTATGTTTTCAAAAAACAAGGTATGCCTGTCTCAAATAGTGCTTCTATTTTTGTTATGAGCTTCATTGTTTATCAAGTTTGCTTGATTGTTTTTGGTTTAATTTCTTTATTTACGAGTTTTGCGGCTATTGCAAACATTAATGTTGTTCCAATCACAATTGGCGATGTTAATTTTAATATCCCAATTTGGATATTTATTCTTTTTGGGTTTGTTTTAAATTTAATAGTAATTGTTGCATTATTTTTCATGTCATTATCAAGAAGATTCCAAAATTTTATTTGTAATGGTGTAATTGGAATTTTAGCGAAGATAAAAATTGTTAAAAACCCTGAAGAAACTCGTAAATCAATTAGAATTCAAGTTGAAAATTACCGAATTGAATTTAGGCGTCTTCAATCAAATTTAGCTTTTACTGGTTTAATCTTCTTAATTTATTGTTTTTCAATAATTAATTCAAACATTCAACCATTTTTATGTGGTTTAGCTCTTAACGCATTTGATGCAGAAACTTTAGGTAATGCTGGTTTAATGTTCCAAAAATTCTATGAAAGTATTGCTTATTCTAACTTCCATCAAATGGCAACTGGTCTATTACCTTTACCTGGAAGTGCTGGTGTTAGTGAGATTGTTTTTGGTTCATTGTTCGGTCCAACAAGTCATTATTTCAGCGATTCATTCTACACAACTGGTGGTGGAATCAATATTTTACTTTTATTATGGCGCTTTATGACTTTCTATATTCCATTTATTATTAATGGTGTTGTGGCTGCTACTTATAAGAGCAGAGGTATGCCAGTTTCAGAAAGAATTGTTCCAGTTGGAAACAAGAAAACTATGCTTACTATTCAGCTTGAAACATATATCGAAAGAAAAGAAACAAGTGATATTGCTTACTCAACTCGTGTAATGGAAAGAAAAGAATTACTTCAAAAAATGAAGATAATTAAACAAAAATATAAAAATAAAAAATCATCAAAAAAAGTTAAAAGCCCTGCAAATCCTGAATTAAATTGTGATGAAACTCTAAATTTAGGCGATAAACAAGAAGGTGAAAATTGATGAATATAGCTATTTTTTCGGATACATATTTACCAGAAATTAATGGAGTTGCAGTTAGCGTAAATTCTTTATTCACTCTTTTGAGAAAATATGGACATAACGCTTATGTTGTTACAACAAGTAGTGAAAAAGATATTTCTTTTAAAGACAATGTTTTAAGAATACCTGGTCTTGAACTTAAAAAATTATATGGTTATCGTGCCTCTTTTATTTATAACGAAAAAGCTTTTAAAATTTTAAAAGAATTAAAACTCGATCTTGTTCATATTAATACTGAATTTGGAATTTCTCAATTTGGCTTTATAGTTGCTTCAAAACTTGGGATACCAAGTGTTTATACATATCACACAATGTATGAAGATTATACATATTATGCAACAAAAGGTTATTTTGATCGTTTTTCAAAGTGGGCGATTAGAGAATTTGATAAAACTTGTATGAATAGAGCTACCGAAATCATTTCTCCAAGTGAAAAAACTAAAATTTATATTAGATCGGTTGGTGTTGAAAAATATGTTAATGTTGTTCCGACTGGATTTGACTTTGAAAGATTTAGACCAACTCCAGAAAGCTTAGAAAAAAGTCGCGAAATTAGATTAAACCATGGCTTTAAAGATAATCAAAAAATATTACTTTGTCTTGGAAGAATTGCTAAAGAAAAGAGTTTTGATGTAATTATTCAAGGCTACGCTAATTATTTAGCAATTTATCCAGAAGATAAAGACACAGTCCTTCTTTTTGTTGGAGATGGCCCAGCAAGAAAGGAACTTGAAAATTTAACTACATCATTAAAAATTAATGACCGTGTTAAATTTATTGGAAAAGTCGATAATTCGCTCGTGCCATATTATTATCTTATGAGTACTATTTTCTTAAATGCTTCAATCAGTGAAACTCAAGGTTTAACTTTTATGGAAGCTATGGCAAGTGAATTATTAGTATTATGTCGTTTTGATAACAATCTTGTTGGCGTTATTGATAATAATAACACTGGTTTCTTCTTTCAAGAAACAAGTGATTTTAAAACTCGCTTACATTATGTGTTATCTTTGGATCAAAAAGAGAGCGATTTAATCAAGAAAAACGCTCTTGAATCGATAGATTGTTTTTCGGAGAAGACTTTCTATAATAATATTATTGAGGTATATAAACGTGCACTTAGAAGAAGTTGGTAAAACTGAATTAATAATAAAAGAAATTAAAGATAAAGGAAGTAAAGTTATCCTTATTTTTACTAACGATGAAAAGTTAAAAATATATAAAGCAACATATCTTGAGTTTAATTTAGCCAGCGGAGAAGTTATAACTCCTAAACTTGGAAAAGAAATTGTTAAGTTTGAAACTCAAGAAGAAATCGTTAAATACTTAAAAGGTTTAATTGCAAAAAGACCTTATACAGAAAAAGTTTTGCTTAAAAAAGCTTTAGCTAAATTTCGTGACTACCATTTAGTTAAAAACGCTATTATTAATTTAAAAAGTTTTAAATTAATTGATGATAAAGATTATATTGAAAATTATTTAGATTATTTTGACAAAAATAATTTTGGTCAATACTTTATCATTAATTTTTTCAGAACAAATGGACTAAGCGAAAAAATGATTAATGAACTTAATTTTGATGAAGAAAATGAGAAAAGAAAAGCTAAAAACTACTTTGATAGCGTTAAAAATAAAGTCGTAAGTAACAATTTTGCTAAACAAAAGAAAAAAATATATGAAAGAATGCTATTAAGAGGATTTAATATTGAAATTATTTTAGATGTATTAAACGATCTTAAAATTGATATTAAAGCAGAGCACGAAAAACTTGAAAGAGATTATCGTAAAGTTAAAAATAAATATTTTATGACTAACGATGTGAAACTCGATGCAAATGCGAAAATTGTTAATAAATTAATTGATAAGGGTTACAATCTTGACGATATTAACGAAATTATCGAAAAAGATACTGATTTTGAAAAGGAAGAAGGTGTAAAACTCGATGATTAAAGATTTAAAAGATGGAATGAGCATTACTGATGTTTTTTTGGTTAAAGATTTTACAAAAAGAGTTACTTCCGCTGGATTAAATTATTTAACAATTACGCTTCAAGATTCAAGTGGTGTAATTGATGCAAAAAAATGGGAAATTGCCGCAGATGATTTAGATATTATCAAAATCGGTGCGATTATTAAAATTCGCGGTGAAGTTTTAGATTATAAAAATAAATTGCAAATTAAAGTATTAAGTGTTGAAAAAGTGGATTCTGATGATGAAAGTCTAAAAAATCTTTTAATTGAATCACCAGTTCCAAAAGAAATTTTAGTTCAAAAATTTAGAAACATTTATTCAAGCGTAAAAAATCCTGATTGTAGAGCAATTTTGGATGAAATTTTTAAGAAATATTACGATAAATTTTTAGATTATCCAGCTGCTGTTAAAAATCATCATGAATTTTACCATGGTTTAATCTTCCATACAGTTTCAATGTGTGAAATCGCTGATTTTATTGCTTCGCATTACGAAGATATTAACCGTGATTTATTAATTAGTGGCTGTATTCTTCATGATATTGGAAAAGTAGTTGAATTATCCGGACCAGTTGCAACAAAATATACTGATGAAGGAAATTTATTAGGCCATTTAACTATTGGAATGTCAATTGTAAGAGAAGCAGCTGAAAAATTGAATATTAAAAGTGAAGTTCCGATGCTTCTTGAACATATGATTTTGTCTCATCATGGCAAATTAGAGTTTGGTGCAGCTGTATTGCCATCAACAAAAGAAGCTTTACTACTTTCAATGATTGATGATATGGATGCTAAAATGATGATGCTTGAAAAAGCGTATGAAAACGTAAAAGAAGGTGAATATACAGAGCGATTATTTGCTCTTGATAATAGAGCCTTTTATAAAAGTAGGGATTAAAAATAATGGTGAAGCTACTTGCTTCACCATTTTAAATTGTATTTTATTTAAAAAATCCCGAAAAAATGATCATTTTCCTAATGATTTTAATTAATTCTCCGAACTTTTTAAAAATTTATGGAACTTTTAATACTTTTCCCTAAGAATTTAATTATTTTTATTATTTTTTTAAAAAAAATATTATTTCCCAAAATTAAAAGAGCCGGTATTGTGCCGACTCTAGTTTATTAAAGTTTTTCTTTAATCTCTGCTGCAATTGAAGGAAGATTTACATCTTTTAATTGCTTTAATTCAAGTTTAAATCCATCAGTTGCTTTATAACGAGGAATAACGTGAACATGGAAATGTTGAACTTCTTGTCCAGCAGCTTCCTTACAATTAATTAAAATGTTAACACCTTTAGCACCGAGTTGTTCCATTTGGACTTGACCAATTCTTTGAGCAACATTCATAACTTTGTTCATGACATCTTTTGGTGTTGCTAAAAAGTTAGAGTAGTGAGCTTTTGAAATGACAAGTGCGTGGCCATACGTAACCGGATTAACATCTAAAAACGCCATCACATCATCATCTTCATAAAGTTTTGCACAAGGAATAATTCCATGAACAATTTTACAAAAAATACAGTTTGCATCGTATTGCATAAAGTCTCCTTTTGTAAAAAAAGCCAACAAAAGTGGCTTTTTTTAATTTTTATTCAAATAAATCTGGATATGTTGAATTGAAGTAATCATATATATCTTGATCATGGTAATTGATATTACATTGTTTAAGATAATATGTGATTGCGTTTGTTGTATATGTATCTCCACTTGCAAGAGTATATCCAATTGTCCTTGCTTTGTTTTCTCTAGCAACTTTGACATCTTTGGAGTCATCTTCGCTAATAGAAACAAGGTTTGGAGTTACGATATCTTCGATTTCAACAAGATAGTAGTTTGTTCCATCTTCCCAAATAATAGCGTTAGAGTCAGCATCATAACTATTTTTTCTTAAATAGGATTTGCCAGTTGCGCTATTTTTATAGATGTAGTTACCATAATAGTTTCCTTCAGCACTACGTGAATTGTTCCATTCGTTAACTAAACCAAAGCTATATAAACTATTTTTGAGAGTATCCGGAAGAGTACTATCATCTCTTGTTTGCCAACCTGCTGTAGTGAAATCTTCAACTAAAATTTCATCAGTTTTGATTGTAAATCCAACGATTGGATCGTAATTATATGAATCAATTGTTGTAAATGTTGTGAAATTTGTTGAATTATTTGTTGCTGAATCATTTGTTAATGTTGAATATTGTTC
>CALVRY010000022.1 GCA_944358755.1 uncultured Bacilli bacterium | reverse complement strand
AAAAAAATGTTTGACATTTGCAAGGTTTTATTTTAAATTATTATCAATTCAATTTTAGACATACTTTTTGACTAGGCAGAAAATGCTTTAGAGATTGTTAGAAACTTTGCTGATTTTAAACATAATGGAGCTGTTTTAATCACTTTTTTGGCTAAATATTTAAAGAATTTAACTGGATTTATCAAAAAAATGCTAATTTTGAAGGCATGACATACTTCGAAAGACCACTTACTTTAATTTAAATTGGTTTAATTTTAAGAATAATATTGTTTTTGTTTAATTAAATTTTCACAAAAATGATTGAGATTTGCAGGTTTATCAATTGTTTTATGGGAAATTTAATTAAAAGATAAAAGAAATTTACTTCTTAAAATAGTAATACCTAATGTTTATAATTAAAGTATGTTTGAAGTTAAGAACCTTACTAAGATTTATTCAAAGAATAAGAAAGTTGAAACTAAAGCAGTTGATAATATTTCATTTACTTTGGGAGAAACTGGACTTACTTGTATCCTTGGTAAATCTGGTAGTGGTAAATCTACTCTTTTAAATCTTTTATCGACTTTAGATGAAAAAAGTAGTGGCAAGATTATTTATAATCAAAATGATTTTGATAATCTAACTGATAAAGAGAAAACAATCTTAAGAAATCATTCGTTTGGATTTGCTTTTCAAAATGATTCATTGATTGAAGAATTTACAGTTAAAGATAACTTGTCGCTTGTTATTGATTCTTATGGAGAGAGTAAAATAACTAATTCTAAATTTTACGAAAATTATTTAGAAGAAATTGGTCTTAAGAAGGATTATTTAAAGAAGTATCCAAGTGAACTATCAGCCGGAGAGCGTGCCAGAGTTAGTTTATTAAGAGCGATCATTAAAAAACCAAAAGTTTTGTTTGCTGATGAACCAACAGGAAATGTAGATCATAAAACAGCTAAATTAATCTTAGATTTTTTAAAAAGACATTCTCATGAACTATTAATCGTCATGGTAACTCATAACCAAGATGATGCATTAGAATATGCAGATCGAATCATCCGTTTACAAGATGGCAAAATCATCGAAGATTTAACAAAGAATGGTTCGACTGACAATTCGTTTAAAGTAATCAACCGAAATATCTATTTACCTTACGCTAAACCATTAAACGAAAGAGAGGTTCAAACTTTAAATTCTCTTTCAAAAGATCCATATACAAGAATTTATCAATCTCGATTTGATTTTGGACAAACTAGATACGTAAACGTAAATAGAGAAAAAGAAGTTATCGATGATAGGAAACCTAAACATTTGTTTAAATATGGTTTTAAACTCCTATCAAAAAGATTAATTACGATTTGTTTGATGTCTTTTATCGTTGCTTTCCTCCTTGTTGTTGGAAATGTTTCTTATAACTTATCCAACTATTCTGTCGCCGAATCTAAAGAAAACTTCTATAACAATTATTGTGAAAATAGATTAGTTTCAAAAACCGTTGAATTTCAAACAGAAAATAAAAATGGCGACTCTTTAGAAGAAATTACAGAAAGCGACTTAAAAATTATCGATGATAATTATGATGGAAAATGTTATAAGATGTATCCAATTTCGCTTTTTTATTACATGATTCGACAAAGAAAAACTGGAGCTATATCTTACTTAGTGCCACCTTATATTTATGATCAAACTAATGGATTAATTATCACTGAAGAGTCTTATTTAAAAGAACTTTATGGTAATAAAAATGGAGAATTAGAGGTTTTAGCAGGTTCTCTTAATTGTGGTCCAACTGATGTTATTATTACTGACTACTTAGCCGATTCGCTTTTTTATAACAAATATACAAACTTTTCACCTAAAACTTATGATGATTTATTGAAACATGAGTTTGATACTTTAAAAATAGGCGCAATAATTAATTCTCATTACAAAGAAAATTACGCTGATTTGCTGTCAGAAATAGAAGGCGGAGCGAATAGAACCGAACGTTTAAATTTCAATGACTACGCATACTCGAATCTTGCCGCGTTATACACTTTTAACGAAAACTATATTGATGACTTTATTGAATATCAACTTAATACTGATAGTCTTTATTCGTCTACTTATGTAAATAAAGAAAGAATCTCGCTCAATGGTAAAAATTTAGAACTTTATTTTGAAGATACTTATATTTCTTACTTAGATGAATTAAAAGATGACGAAGTTTCTATAACTTTACAAGTTTTTAACGAATTAACTGGCAAAGATTATATTCAACCTGACCAAGTAACTGAAGACGATCTTGAAAATATGAAAATTGATGTATCGTTTTTTACATCCTTTCAAAGTGATAAAGAAAAAGTAGGTCTTAAAAATTTAAAAGTTAAAGAAGTAAGTCCAATTAATGCAAATAAGCGCATGCGTTTTTCTAAAAATGTTTATCGAAATATTGCTAAAGAAACAATTGTGCCAGTAAGAATTTATTTTGATAACAAGGATGATTTAGCTCAATTACTTGTTGCACTCGAAGGAACTGGACTATCGTTAACTAGTGTTTATGAATTAACCTTTGATGCGATAGAAGAAACTGTTTTACTTTTTAAAGATGTTTTTATAACAATACTGATAGTAATGGTTGTTTTATCCTTTGCATTTGTGCTCTTAATAGTTATTTTAATTCTCAAAAAAGATAAGAAAAATATTGGTATATTTAGAGCACTTGGTCTCAAGGTAAAAGAAATAAATCTTTTATACATTGAAGTGCTGTTATCGATTTTAATTTTCTCTTCTATTTTCCTTTTTGTTGGGACAGAACTTGGTAATCGACTTGTTTCTTCGATTTTGATTGAGAGCTTTACAAGACATTATGAGATGACCACAATACCTGGCTTGGTCTTCTTAGATTACAATTTTGTTTCAACAATAGCTTTATTTATAACTCTTATTGTCTTTGTTTTGATAGCCCTTATTATTCCTTTAGTGGTTATTAAGAAAAATAAACCAATTGAAATTATTCGTTCTAAAGAATAATTTCTAAGTGAGTTAAACATATAGAACTGTTTAAAAAACTTGCAAATCTTAAAGATTTTATTAAATTTAAAGTAATTATTATTTTAAACCATTTATTTGTTTATGATGCATTTTGTTTTTTGGTTTAAAATATAGATATGAAACGCAAATTTTTTAAGTCATCATTACTATTAAGTTTTTTGTGCTTATCTTTATGCTCTTGTGATAATGTTCCGAAATATCATTTAGAAGTACTTGATTATTTTAGTTCCGATATAATTTCCGTGCCAAGAAGTGGCGAATATAAGGAAGGGGAAACGCTTACTGTAGTAACGCCTATTATTACGGATGTAGGAATTTATGTTTATCTTAATGGAGAGAAAATACTTAATGATGTTGTTAATGATAATTGGGTTTATGAATTTACTATGCCTAGTCAAGATTCAACTTTAGTTATCACTTATGATCAATATTATGGTCAAGACAAGTTTGTTCTTGATGATTTTCTAAATGTCGACCAATTTATTTTAGATAAAGAAGTAAAAGAAGTAAGGGCAGAATTTGGCTATGTTGGTGTAGCACCTGACTCATTAAATTCAGTTTATTACTCAGATAATGATAAAGATATTGAAAAAGCACTGTCTTTATTTGAAGAAAAACTAGTTAAATACGATGATCAGATACCTTCTGGTGGTAACTATTTAGTAATCACTTATTATCCTGATGATGAATTCGAGAAGGAAACAACATATCGAATTATTAATAACAGAATAAGCGATAACGACTTTGCTCAAAATAACATGTTTAAATTTGTTAATGACATAAGAAGTTTGTTTGACTTTGATGAAGTTAAGCTCTCATCGTTTACTTTTAACGATTTGTTTAAAGGAAATAATACGCTAACTTACTTCGTTAAGGATTCAACAGGAAATTTTGAAGAAACAACCAAAAAGTTTAATGCAATTACTGAAATTGAGTTTGTTTCTTACGAAGAGGAAGCTGAAGAGTGTTTAGGTTATCTTTCTTCCGCCTTCATAGATAAGATTTTTATTCATTCAGAAAAAATCTTTTCTTATAAAAACAAAATGTATCAAATTATTTCTGATCAAGATTTTATTGACTTAATCTAATTTTTTAAGAAAAAAGCTCGCAAAAATCTATTTAAATCAGAAAATTGTTCTTTGACATAATTTTAAAATTACAAAAAAAGACTGAAAACTAAGCTTCTATTTAGAAATGACTATTAGTAATTGAATTATAATTTTAAAAAATTATAATTTATGTATATGGATTATCAAGCGATAGTTAACTGGTTAGATGTTGCTCTTGTTCTTGCATTCCTTTTTTTCTCTTGTTTCCTTTGGTATTACTTTCTCTACTTTGCAGTAGCTGCAAAAAAACCAAAACGTTTGCCAAGGTCGTTTAATTATGCAAAGTTTGCTTTATTAATTCCAGCAAGAAATGAATCTAAAGTTATTAGAAATATTTTAAATGCTTGCTCAAAATTAAGCTATCCTCGTGACAAATTTGAAGTTTACGTAATTGTTGAATCTAAAGATGATCCAACTTGTAATATTGTCGAGGAATATGGCTTTAAAGTTGTTATTAGAGGCGATTTAACAAATCGAAGAACGAAAGGTTTTGCTTTAGACGATGCATACCAAGAAATCAAGAAAAGTGGAATAGTTTACGATGCATTTATGATTTTTGATGCAGATAATGTCATGAATTCGGATTATTTAAAATTAATGAATGACGTTTATCAAGCAGGATATCAAGTTGGAGTTGGGTATCGAAGCTTTACAAATGCTACAAAAAACTGGGTGTGCGGATGCAGTGCCACGTTATTTAGTTTTATGAATCAATTTACTTCAAGAGGAAGAAGTAAGTTTTTTGAAAAAGCCACTTTAACAGGTACAGGGTATTTTATCGCTCGAGAGATTGTTGATAATGAAGGCGGGTGGATATGGAATGGAATGACAGAGGATGTACAATTAACAACTTATTGTTATTACCATAACATTAGAATGCATTATTATCCTTTTGCACGATATTTTGATGAACAACCTGAGAAATTTTCTGTTTTAAATAAACAACATGTTCGTTGGCTTTGGGGATTTTTTGCTTCAAGAAAACGTTTTAAAGAGCAAACTAATGTTTACCCATGCACAAATAAAGTAAAAAGAAGATTCTCATTAATCGAGTATAACTCTTCAATTTATCCTTTTATAGCTTTTGCGGTGGTAGCGACTTTAACTTCATTGGCTTCATTTGGCTTATTTATTGCTAGTCTTATTGATAATTCAGTTCAATCTGGCTGGTTATTTGTTCATTTTCTTTTCCAATTTACTATTTTGTATCTAATTTTTATTTTTATTAGTGCATTTACAATTGCAATTGATAATAAAAATTTAAAATTTACGAGTTCACAATGTATAGTAATTTGCTTGACCTATATAATTTTCTTTTCTAGTTTTGTAATGGCCTTGTTTAACGGATTATTCCATAAAGAAAAACGAACAGATTGGAAAACTATCGAACATACAGGTAATATTATTGATGAACAGGCTTTAAGGAGCGAAGAAGATGGCAAAAGAAGATAGAGGACATGTATTCTATTACCAAGATGAATTAAACGACGATTTTGAGAAGACTAAAACTTTAAAAAGAATTGATCTTCCAAAAGATTATAAATATATTCATACAAATCCTTTTTTTAAAGCATTTTCATTTTGGATTTATTGGCTAGTTGCAAAACCTGTTTTACATATTATTTGCTTCTTTGCAGGTATTAAAGTTAAAGGTAGAGAAAATATTAAAAAGGTCAAAAAAGCTGGCCAAGCTGCCTTTATTTATATGAATCATACTTCATTTTGGGATATGATTATTAACCAAGTTAGTGTAGTTACTCGGAAAAGATGTAATATTATTGGTTATACTGATGCATTAACTTTACCTAAACCAATTAAGCTCATTGTTGAAGGGCTTGGCTTTATAGCTCTTCCTTCTTCAGTAAGTGATTATCGAAAATTTTCTGAAGCGCTTGAATATTATCAAAAGAAAAAAAGATTCACTGTTATTTTTCCAGAAGCTCATGTGTGGCCTTATTACACAAAAATTAGACCATTTATTTCAACTTCATTTAAATATCCTGCTAAATTAAATGCGCCAATTGTACCGGTAGTGTCCTGTTTTACTAAAAAGAAATTTTCGGATAAACCAAAGATTACAATTTATATTGGTGAAGCAATTTACCCTAAAAAAGAATTGTCAGTAAATGAAAACAAGGAATATTTAAGAAACGAATGTTATAAGTGGATGTCAGAAACTGCTGAAAAATATTCAACTTATAATTATTATGTATATAAGAAAAAGGAAGATGATTTAGATGAGTCAAAAGAAGAGAAAATATAAATATGTTATAGCAAGAAGTTTTTATTCGCGAATTACTTTTTATGTTTTTATATCGATTTTTCTAATTTTCTTTTTCATTATCTCTTGTTTTGGATTTTCTTATCTTGCTGGCTTAACAACAAGAGAGTTCCCAGCGGATGTATGCGAAACAAGTAGCGAAAACTTTAATGCCTTTTATTGTTTATTATTCAATGGAAAAGATTCTCAATTTTATGATCTTTTATATTATTCATTTATTGTATTTGCTATTTTGTGTGTTTTAGCTTTAATAATCGTTAATGTTTTCTATATTACTAACGGATTTTATTTTACAAGATTAGTAAAAGAAAAAAGTTGTGGTGCGGTTATTTATAAAAGAGAGAATAGTAAAACCTATTTTCTTCTTTTGAAGATGAATTATGGACATACTTCATTATGCAAAGGTCATCAAGAGGAAGGCGAAAGCGATGAAGAAACTGCAATTCGAGAAATAAAAGAAGAAACAAATTTAGATGTTAAATTAAATACTGATTTTAAAGTTAAAATTACTTATCAGCCTAATGAACTAGCGATTAAAGATGTCTATTTTTACCTTGCTACACCTAAAGATCAAAAAGCAATTCCACAAGATTTACATGATGAAGAAGTTAATTCGTTTGAATGGTGTGAATACGAGGAAGCACTTTTCAAAATCACTTATGATAGCGACAGAAATGTATTAAAAAAAGCTCATACATATATCGAGCTTCATAATTTAATTAAAAACAAAGATTAATTTTATTTCTTTTGCAAATGTGCCAGTAATAGTGCATTAACAATAGATGTGGTGCCGCCTATAGGACTCGAACCTATGACCTTTTCATTACGAATGAACTGCACTACCAACTGTGCAAAGGCGGCAACACATCTATTATATCAAAAGTTGAAGAATTATATATATTTACTTTTTTGTAGGTGCAGTATATATTAAGTCGTGTTTGGAGAGACATATGGAAGAAAAAGAAGTACTTGAAGAAAAGGAAGAAGTGACGCTAGAAAAGCACAACAAAAAATCTTGGTTTAAGTCAGCTTTTGCGGGGTTTTTAATCGGATTAGCTGTAATTTTACCAGGAATAAGTGGGTCGACAATTGCGATTTTATTCAAGCTTTATGACAAATTGCTTTATGCAGTTAGTAATATTTTTAAGAAATTTAAAATATGCATCTTGTTTTTATTACCTATTCTAATTGGTGGACTTTTAGGTTTTGTTTTAGGTTTCTTTGCAGTTCAAAGTGTAATTGAGCAATTCACATTTATTGTTGTTTGTATATTTGGTGGATTGATGCTAGGCGCTGCGCCGGAAATTTATCAAGTTATCAAAAAAGAAAAATTAACTCCAATTAGGATCTCTTTAGTTGTTATTGGGTTTGCTTTTCCAATAGTTTTAAGCTCAGTATTTGCAAATGTTGCAGAAATTGATGTTAGTGGAACTTTTGAAGAGTTTCCTTGGCGGATTCATATTGTCGGATTTTTAGTTGGTGCCCTTGTTTCTTTAACTCAAATTTTGCCAGGGTTATCAGCGACTGTATTGCTTATGTCAATTGGATTTTTTAAACCAATGATGAACGCTGTTCATTTTAATGTTTTAGTCAATCAACCACTTTGGATCTTATTCTTCTTTGTATTTGTTTTAGGCTTTATAGTTGGATTCTTCTTATTAAGTAAATTAATGTCACTTTGTTTCAAAAAGCGGTACAAAAATATGTATTTCTTAATGACAGGTTTAACATTTGGTTCGGTTGTTTCTGTTTTCTACAATTCAGACGTTAACAATGTTTATTTAAATGTTTGGCCAGTTGATTCCACAAAAATGGCAATTGATTTAGGAGTAGGTATCCCTCTATTTGTGATTTGCGTTTTAATTGCTTATTTCTTAGTTCGTTATATGCGTAAAAGAAAAGCAAGCGAAAACGCAGATAATAGTAAAATTGAAATCAAAGAAAATAGTGAAGCTTAATTATTAAAAGCGTAAAGATAAATTTCTCTTTCTTCTTTGGTGCCACCAGCGTGATGGCCTTTAAATCCAACCGGTTTTTCACCATCGTAAAAACTATATTTGTCTTTTGCAATTAAGAAGAAATCAGGTAAAGTTTCTTTTACATATTGGGACATTTCACCATATCCAAGTATATGATCTTCCAAAATTTCATCTTTAGAATAAATAAAGAACCTATCCGAATAATATTTATTTGCTAATTCAAGAAATTTTTGACCATCTTTGACATAAAAGCCGGAAAATGATGGCTCATATGTTACATATTTTCTTGATAGAGTCTCAAAGAAATCAGCATGTTCATTTAGTGGTATTTCTTCAATATCTCTAAATCCATGGTCGGCAACTAATAAAAAGAGAGTATCTTTATTATTCTCGATTAAAGTTTTAAGTTTTCCTTCTAGGTAAATTAAATTTTCTTTTACGGTTTCGTTATAACAACCAAGTTCATGGAGTAAGTGATCTGGGTTTGAAGAATAAACATAAGTAAAATCATGTATTTTGATAGTTTTATCGGCTTCTTCAAAGAAAGTTTCAAAATCATCTGTCTTATCTTTATTTTTGAAATGAAAGCTACTAATAGAAGCAGCGTTAAACTTTTGTGTTTCGTTAATATATTCCCAAATAAATTTAGGTTTTAGTATATTTGAAACATTAGGATAAATTTTCTTGTTATCAAATTTATCGGTTGATAAAAATACGCAAATATCAGCATTATATTCATTAAAATGTTGAGTCCAACCAATGTGTCCGTTTTCAATGGGGTATGTGCCAGTAGTTAAGGCAGTGGTTGCAGCAACTGTAGTTGGAGGATAGACACTATTAAATGATTCAACTTTGTGAGCATAGATGTAAGGTATATTTTCTTTATAGTGTTCAGCAATGTTTACACCAAATCCATCAAAAAGAATTAAAGCAATTTTCTCTTTTCTAGAGTTTTTAATTATTTCATCAACTGTTTTATAGGTTTCGTGAAATGGCGTAACACCAAAAGCTTTTAAAATTGAATTTCCTAAATTTACTAAAGATTTATCTTTGCTTAAATATAATTTTTCCATAAAAAGATTTTATCATATCCTTAAAAATCTTTAAATTTTTGTGCCTTTTTAACACTTCAAAAAATTTTTTTAAAAAAAATAAAAATTTTTTTAACAAAATTGAAATTCATCTCCATCTAATTAGTAGAGGGGCAAAAAGTTATTTTGAAAAAAGAACCAAATTCAAAAAAACTTGTGCCACTAGAAAGGATGGAATTATGACTTAAAGAATTAAACAAAAAAACAAAATTACCAGTTAGAAAGGAAAAAATTATGGAAGAATACATTTTTACAGCACAAAAAGTTAGACTTGATCCAAATAAAGCTCAAGTTGAAGTATTAGAAAATTTATTTGGACAAAGCAGGTTTATTTTCAATTTTGGAGTCAAATATTTTAATAGCGTTAGTAAGACCGAAAAAGCTAAATTAAATGGCGATCTTATTAGAAATATTTATCTAAAAAGAAAAAAAGAATTCGAATTCTTAAATGGAATAGATATTAATCTTGAAAATAAAGTTTTTCAGAACCTTAATAAAGCCATTCAAGTCGCAAAAGCAAGAAAGAAAAAAGAAGATCCGCTGCTTTTAAAGTTTAAAAAGAAGTATTTATCGAATGCATTCTATTTAAAAGGAAGCAGTATTTCTATAAAAGTAAAGGAAAGTAGCGTCAAAAACTTTATTTATTTTAATGGATTAGCAAGTCCAATTAAAATACTAGATAAATTGCGTTTTCATGGAAAAATAATTTCTTGTACTTTTAAAAAAGTCGATAACAAATATTATGTAGCAATAATTTTTAAGTTACCAAAATCATATTTTGAAAATAAACACACATTTGAATTTCTAAGAAACGGGAAAATGATTGGGATTGATGTAGGACTCAAAAACACACTTACCACTTCATGCGGATTAGTGATTGATGCTCCTCTTTTCTTAATTAAAAACCTAAGACATTTAAAACATCTTAATAAAGATTTGCAGAGAAAATCTTTGGTTTTACAAGAAGATGGAACATATAAAAAGTCAAAGAACTATTTAAGGATGCAACAAAAATTAGCTAAATTTTATTTGAAAGCTTTTAATAAACGAGAAAATTATAATAACAAAGTAGCATCAGTTTTAGTTAGAAACTTTGACGGCATTTGCATGGAAAATTTAGAAATTGAAGACTTAATGCATCGTAAATTTTTTTCTCGCAAAAATAATGATATTGCATTTGGGAATTTAAAACTTCTTATTAAAAACAAATGCGATTCTATAACTGGTAGAATATTTGTTGAAGCCGGAAAATATTATCCAAGTTCGAAAAGATGTGTGAAATGCGGTGCCATTAAACAAAATTTAGATTTAAGTGATAGAATCTATAGGTGCGATAATTGCGGTGCAGTTATTGATCGTGACTTTAACGCTGCATGTAATTTATTTAAATATATGAAAAAGAAAATAGGATCTGGAACATCCAAATTAACGATTGCGGAGAAAGATAAATTAATTAATGATTGTATAAAAAACGGTATTAATTATTCTTTCGTTGAACCAATAAATGTATCTAATTCTTTTAAAAACATTGCTAATCAGGCGAATTCTCTTAAAAGAATAGAAACAATTCCACATATTTAAAAATGTAAAAATTAGTACGGAGGTCTGACCCGGAATTCAAGCTTACTGAGCTCATAAAACGTTTAAATTAATAAGCGGAGCGTTGAAGTAAGAACTTAAGTTTCATTAAGAAAGAAAAGCTTCTAAGGCTGTTCGAGTTACCACAGGAACTTTCCTGCAAGTTAGGCTTGACATTTCTCTTATTTTGTAATAATTTATTTTGGCGCATGTAAAGCAGCATGTAAATACTTTCTGTCAAATGAATTGAGGATTATTCCAAAGAAGTAAGTTGAGCTACACAACAGAAACTCTAGTCAATTCATCCTGAGAATAGGAATTTATAAATCTTTCTTTACATCGTTTTGAACACAAAGGAGATTAAAAAAGTGCGTTACACTGGACCAAAATGGAAACGTGCTAGAAGATTAGGCTTCTCATTGCTCGGTACTGGAGAAGAGTTTAATGGTCATACTTTAAAGAAAGGTGATCATAGGGATTATGCTCCAGGAATGCATGGTGCAGAAAAGAAGAAATTATCTGAGTACGGAAAACAATTAAATGAAAAACAAAAATTAAGAGAAACTTATGGCGTCAATGAGAGACAATTTAGAAGATTGTTCTTAATGGCTCGTAAGTCAAAAGAGGTTACTGGTACTGCGTTCATGACAATTCTTGAATCCAGACTTGATAACTTAGTTTACAGACTTGGCTTTGCTCCAACAAGAAGAGCAGCTCGCCAACTCGTAAATCACAAACACATTGTTGTTAATGGCAGAACAATTGATATCCCATCATATTTATGCCATGTAAATGATGTAATTGGAATCAAAGAAAACAGCAAAGACATTGCTGTTATCAAAACTTCTTTAGATAACACAACTGTTACTGTTCCTTATGTAGAAGTTGATAAGGAAAAGAAAGAAGGTAAATTCCTTAGATTACCTGAAAGAAGTGAATTATCTAAAGATATCAACGAAGCATTAATCGTTGAATACTACAACAGAATTATCTAGTTGTAATTTAAATGTAGCAAGTTTAAGCAGTCATCAATTCAACATTGGTGGCTGTTTTTATTAATGAGTCAATATAGAAAAATCTCATCTTCTAGTATAAAATACTAGAAGGGAATAATTATGAATATTTTTGTTTTAGAAGGTTTGACTATGGAAGTCATAGTCGCAGTTGTTGTATCAGTTTTAATTGCAGTTTTATTGTTAGGTTTTTTAACTTACTTTTTATTGTCGAAATTTTATTTAAATAGAAAGAAATGTCAAAAGCAACTCGATTCATTGCAATCAAAATATGAATATTTACATGCTTTATTAACCGGACAAGATAATTCTTATATTCAAAGACTTGAAATTATTTCTCGTACAAATCTTTTATATAGCGATATCCATGCTTCTTATTTCAAAAGAAGTAAGGAAATTCGTGAGACAATTGACCAAAAATACCAAGATGTTATCTTCCAACTTCAAGCGTTTTTGGATGAAAATAAGTGCCGTGAATTTAAGTTATTCTTAAAAGAAAAAACTCCAATTATTAAACAATACGAAGATGCGGTTAATAATTTAAATAACGATTTAGTAAATGTTATTAAACCTGAAGAAGATGCACGACAAATGATGCTAAGCGAAAAAGAAAAATTCCGTGATGTTAAATCTAAATTCAATTTTAATGAAAATGAATTGGTCTTTGTTGCTTCATCTTTCCAACAAGTTTTTGCAAAAATCGATCGTAAATTTAATGATTTTGAAGATTTAGTTGAAAATGCAAATTATGATGATGCAAAAGCTATTATTCCTGAACTCGATAAAGTTTTAAATTTACTTGATAGATTAATCGATGAAATTCCGGCTTTAACTAAAGAAGTAAACGAAAATATTCCTGCTAAAGTTAAAAGTTTAAATGATGAATATGAAAAATTAGTTAAAGAGGGGAGACCATTAAATCATTTAAATGTTGAAATGCTTATTAATGAAATTAATGATGCGCTTGAAACAGAACGTAGTAATATCAAGAATTTAGCAATCTCGAATCTTAAAAAAGAAACTGTTGAGATTAATAAAATTATTGATGATTTATTCGAAAAATTTAAAGAAGAAGACATTGCTTATAAAGAATTTAACGAAAAGAAAGACATTATTATTAACGAATTCTTAAATTACGATAAAGAACTCGTCAAAATTAATAATAATATTGCTAGATTCAATAAAATTTATGTTATTGATGAAGATCATGCTCAAGAATTAAAGAATATTCGCAATAAAGTTGAGGATGTTAGTAGAGACAAAAGAAAACTCGATCAATACATGAGAAATATTGAACCTTATCCATATAGTGAACTTTTAAATAAATTAAAAGTGCTAGAAAACGGCACAAGAGAAATCAGCAACAGAATCAATTCATTTAATGATTATTTAATTTCTTTAAAAAATGATAGTGAAACAGCTTATAAAAACATCAGAGCAAAATACGACCAATTAAAAGAGCATGAATTAATCATTAGAGAACTTAAAGTAGACAAGTATCAAGATTATTTCAAGGATCGTTTTGATGATTGCTATGCTTTAATTGATGATATTTCAAAACTTTTAGTTAAAGTTCCAATTGAAGTTAATCAAGTTAATCAATATCAAAGAGAACTTAATGATAAAACAAATAATCTTGTTAAAGAAATTCAAGATTTGAATAATTATCGCAATTTAGCTAGCGAAAATATATTGCTTATTAATCGAGATAGAATGAAGTTTGCTGAAATCAACAATATTGTTTCTCAAGCCGAAACATTATATTTAAATGGTGATTTTAAGTCAGCATATGATATGACTGAGCAAGCTCTTAACAAACTAAATTTTAGAGATAAACAATGATTTATTTAGATAACGCAAGTAGTACTAAGCCTTCAAAAGAATGTTTAGATGCTTTTTATGAAGCAAGTTTAAATTCATTTTATAACCCTAACTCAATTCATGGACCAGCTATGAAACTTTTTAATGAAATAAATCGTATTAAAGATAATTTTATTAAAAAGTTAAAACTTGATAGTTCCTATGAAGTTATTTTTACAAGTGGTGCAAGCGAGTCGAATAACTTAGCTATTGTTGGTTATGCTTTAAGAAATAAAAATAGAGGAAATAAATTAATCACAACTAAAATTGAACACGAAAGTGTTTTAAATGTCTTCAAATATTTAGAAACTCAAGGCTTTCAAGTAAGTTATTTAAATGTTGATGAAAATGGAAAGATTGATACTGATGAATTTGAAAAAATAATTGATAATCAAACAATTTTGGTTTCGATTATGCCAGTTAATAACGAAATTGGATGCATTTTAAATGTTAAAGATATTAAATCGGACATAAAAAAATATCCTAAATGCGTTTTGCATTGTGATTGCGCTCAAACTCTAGGTAAGGAAAATTTTGATTATACATTAGCTGATTTAATAACACTCAGTGCTCATAAAATTTATGGAATTAAAGGCATCGGTGCTTTAATAAAGAAAAAGAAAATTTTGCTTAATCCCATAATTTA
>CALVRY010000021.1 GCA_944358755.1 uncultured Bacilli bacterium | reverse complement strand
AAATATCATAAATAACTATAAGGATGACTTTGGGACACATCTGAGCAAAGACGGAAAAGTTGTTTGTAATGAGTTAGAAAAAGCCAGGATTTTAGATGTATTTATTTCTCTTCCTAATCAGCTTTCAAAGGAAAATAAGAAATTTATCTATAGCATGGTTGGAAATAAAAATAAAAATTCTTCTTATAAAAGTGCTTTAACTTGGCTTGAACAATATGGATTAATTAAATTTTGTAATAATATATCAGCTTTTGAGGAACCATTAAGTGCATTTAAAATCGAGAATGATTTTAAAGTGTATTTAACAGATATTGGCTTGATGATTGGTATGCTTGATAGCGATGTTAAATTTAAAATATTAACGAACGATTTATCCTTTGGCAAAGGGATGATTTATGAAAGTCTAGTTGCTGATGCTTTGATTAAAAATAAAAAAGATTTATATTATTTTTCAAAAAGTAGTGGTTTAGAAATAGACTTTGTTTCTAAAATTATCTCAACCATTACCATGTTAGAAGTTAAAGCAAAAAATGGTAATACTAAATCGGCTAAAGAAGTTCTATCTAACCCAAAATATAACGTGAATAAATTGATTAAATTAACTTCTTCTAATTTAGGTGAGACAACTAATATACTAACTATTGCATATTATTTGGCGTTTAAACTGAATTAGTTAGAAACTCTTTAATATTAAAAACCTCGCAAAACTTACCTATTTTTCATAATTTTCGTTTTTCCTAAATTCGGATGGTGTTGTGCCAACGTATTTTTTAAAAACTTTAACAAAATGGTTTTGAGAACTATAACCTAAATAATCAGATATTGAAAGTATAGAGTTTGTTGTATTTTTTAATAAGTCTTTAGCTACGCCAATTTTAGTAGTGTTAATAAATTCATTTACAGTCAAGCTGCTTTCTTTTTTAACTTTTTCACATAAAGAAGTTTTTGAAATATAAAAGTTATTAACTAAGTCTTCTATTGTTAATTTGAATGAAATATTGTGAATTATAAAATTAGATAATTTTAGGGTAAACTCACTTTGAGTTTTTACACTCTTTAAGTAAGAAACTTTTGTTGTAAACTCTCTTAATGCAACAATAATTATTTCGTTTAACTCTTTTAAATTTCGACCATTTTCTATTTCTTGGATGAAATTATCGCTTAATGTTAAAGCTTCTTCAACGTCAACACCTTCGCTAATTGCAGCACGAGTTGCTAAAGCAATAGTTGTAATGAACATGTCTTTAGATTGTCTTATTTGATTTTCAACTATTGAATTTGTTCTAAAAGAAGGAATATTTTCGATATAAAATTTTAATTTATTTAAATCGCCAGACTTAATTATACCTAATATTTCGTTTTCGATTTTCATAGTGTTGTGTGGCAAAACTATTTTTGAATTATCTTTTTGTTCTTTTTCTTCAATTTTTTGTGTTGGAACTTTAAGTTCTTTCATTAAAAGATCACCCAGCTTAATTTTTTCATCGTTTAAGAGGTAGTTTAAAGAGCAAGCGATTTGAAGAAGTGTTTCAAGCGGAAATCGGTTAATACTTTTTATAGTGTTTTTAAATGAAATTGAATCCTCTTTATTTAAATTAAATTCGAAACATATTCGATTTAATATGTAATCTTCTGGGATATTATAAAAAGATGGTCCAATAACAATTTTTGTGCTTTCGTTTTGAATGATGACATAATAAAAATTGTTTTTGCTCGTAAAATAATTAATATGTTTTTGTGATTTAAAAATTTCTTCTTTTATAAAATCAAAAGGATCGATTTTAATTTCGACGGTTGAATAGATATTTTTAAGTTTTCCGTTAATAAAATATCTAATTGGTACACCGCATAAATCAGCGATATTTTTGATGAAAAAATCTAAATCAATGTCTTTCATTAGAACAATAGTATAAATATTTGAACAAAAAGACAAGATTAATTGAATAAATTCCTTTTAAATATTATTGTAAGCGCTTTCATAGATTTTTATATTTATAGATGTTTATGAAAGAACTGAAATTTTGGCGAATTTGCGCCTAAAAAATATAGAGGAAAAACACATGGAAGTAAAAATGACTCTAGGAAAAAGATTTTTCAACTCAAAAGTAAAATCTTATAACGTTAAAGGAAAAGAAGCTTGGCTTGGTTATCTTATTGGACCAGCTGGTGCCTTACTTCTTAATGCAATTTTAGGAAGTTACCTAAACCAATATTATCTTGATGTTGCAGGACTTGGTTATTTATGGGGAGGCTTATTTTTAGGTTTATTTCCAATTATTTCTAAGGTAATCGACGCAGTAGTTGATATTGGTTATGGTTATTTAATTGATCACACTAAATCAAAACAAGGTAAGGCTAGACCTTGGTTACTTGTTAGTGCCCCTTTAATGACAATATTTGGAATTTTACTTTTTATAATTCCTCAAACAAATGAAATAGTTCAATCGATTTGGGTCATGTTCACTTATAACCTTTTCTATTCGTTTGCTTATTCTATATATAGTATGGCACACAATATGATGGTGCCATTATCAACAAGAAATGTTACTCAAAGAGGCAAATTATCTGTCTTTACTCAAATTGCAACAATATGTACTTCAGGAATTATTGTTGCTTTAGTTTTTCCTTTTGTTGTTTTACCTATAATTGGTGTATCCTCATCTGCATGGATTATTGCAATGTCTATTTTCTCTTGCATTGTTCTTCCTTTAACTCTTGTTGAATATTTCTATACAAAAGAAAGAATTACAGAAGAAAATGTTGAAGTTGAGGAAAACAAAATTCCATATAGACTTCAATTAAAAGCTATTTTTAGCGATAAATATATCATCCTTTTAATGATTTATTTTGTTTTCTACAGTTTTGGTACCCAAGTTAAAAATTTAGGTTTAGTTTATTATTCTAATTATATTTTAGGAACATATAGCGATGGTATTACGCAAACTATGATATCTGTTATTGGTGGAGTACCAATGGGAATTGGTATCTTTGCTGTTTGGCCTCTTGCTAAGAAATTCGGTAAGAGAAATATCACTGTTATTGGTTTCTTACTTTATTCCCTTGGTGGATTTATCTGTATGTTAAATCCATATAATATGGTTGTCGTTTTGATCGGACAATTTATTAAAAATATTGGTGGTTTACCTTCTGCCTATGTTTTTATGGCTTTATTCTCTGATTGTTTAGATTCACTTGAATGGAAGACAGGATTTAGAAGTGATGGAAGCGCAATGGCTTTATATAACATCATTTCAACTAGTGCAGTTGGTGTTGGAACTGGTTTCTTTAATTTAATGATTACCGGTTTAGGTTATGTTGAACCAGTCACTGGGAATGTACCAAGCGATATTACTAACGAAATTCAAAAGGTGATTAATAATGTTGATGGAACAAGTTCAACAGTTTTTATTCAAAGTGAATCTGTTAATACTTTTATAATTTGGGCGTTCTTAGGAATTGAAATTATAACAGGTATTCTTTGTGCAGCTATTATTCTTTTTGTAAATCCTGAAAAGACAATTCACTTTAAACAAGCTGAAATTGTTGAAAGAGAAAAAGAAATATATAAAAAAGAAGGAAAAGAATGGCAACCAGCTGAAATAAGAAATGAGATTATTGTTGCTAAGCAAGATAAGGAAGCTGAAGAATATTTTGTCAAAGAGTTAAAAGAAAAATGTTTAGCAAAAGGATTAGATTTCGAAAAAGAATATGCTGTTCATCTTCATAATAAAGAAGTTAAAGAAGAGAAAGAAAGAGAAAAAGAACGTATTCAAAAAGAAAAAGCTGATGCTAAAGAAAAACTAAGAAAAGAAAAAGCAGAAGCTAAGTTTAATGCATTAAGTGCAGAGGAAAAAGAAAAACGTCTTTTAAAAGTTAAAGAGAATGAAGAAAAACTCTTAGTTTATTGGAAAGAAGAAGAAAAGAAAGGTCACACAATCTACGAATCTTACCAAAACGCATTGAACGCATTTAAAGATCAAGAGAAAAGCGCCGCTTAAAATACCATAAAATTGTTAAAAAAGTACTACTTTTTGATAATATTTCTAGGAAAAATGAATGAATTCTCGGAGAAAATTAAAAAAACTCCGAGAATTTTTAAAAAAGTTCATTTTTTATGTTTTTCGAAAAGATGATTTTAAGAAAATTTCGATTTTTCCTATTTAATTCTTAATAGTGCTTTGATAACATAATAGCAATAAATTTTATGGAAAAATTTGTTTGTTTTGATTTAGATGGAACACTGATTGATACGCTAACAGGAATTACAAAAGCAGTCAATGTCACTTTAAAAGAAATTGGTTTACCTTATCAATACGATAAAAAGACAGTAGAAACTTTTATCGGAAGAGGAGCCAAAAGATTATTTAGTTTAGCATCTAAAAATAATGAAAAACCTGCAGATTTTGATTTATTTTTGAAAAATTATGAAAAATATCAATATGTCAGTGAGCCATTTTTAGGCGTTGTTGACACTTTAAAAGAACTAGAAAATCGAGGATATAAACTTATAATTTTATCAAATAAGCCAGATGAAATTTTGCAAAAATTAATTAAGGAAAAACTTGGCGAAATTAACTTCATTAAAGTTCAAGGTCAAGATAAAAACTATCCACCAAAACCAGATGTGACTTTACTTAAGAAAATACTTGTTGAAAATGGATTAAATGAAATTGATGGATTTTATGTTGGCGATAGCGTGGTTGATATATTAACTGCAAGAAATATAAATATGAAATGTGCCATTATGTCTTTTGGCTATGGAAATAAAGAAGAAATAGTTCAAGAAAAACCTGACTATTATCTTGATAATTTCAGTGATTTATTAGAAATTTTATGACTTTAGAAGAAGAATTAATATTTGGTTTATATCGCTATATGAATAAAGCGAGTAGATATATTGATACGAAAAATATCGATGAATTTATTCATGATGAGATGGCGTTTGATGCGACTTGTTTTGCATTTTATATGATTAATTATATATCGAAAGAAATCTTAAAAAATAAGTATATAATTATTAATAATCCTGATATAAATTTTGAGGAAATTAGTAATTTTTATAGCAGAGTGTTTGTTAAAGACAACATCAATTACGTTGGAATGCATGAAATTGTTATTAAAAAATTCCCAATGATACAAATGAAATTACATGGGAAATTGAGGAAATAGATGTTATGGAAAATAGTGAAATTATTTCTAAATTATCAAAGGAAGAAAAAGTTAAAGAACTAGGTGGAGATAGCTCTTGGTTTTTATTTCCACACGAAGAATTAGGACTCAAAAGAGTACATTTCTCCGATGGACCTTATGGAATTAGAGAAGATTTATCTAGTGGGACGTTATTCGGAAAAGGAATTGATTCAATTTGCTTTCCAACATCAAGTTTAACTGCAGCTAGTTTTGACCGTGATTTATTACATCACCTTGGCTCTGTTTTAGGAAAAGAAGCCAGAAGTAGAAATATTCACTGTATTTTAGGGCCAGCAATCAATATTAAAAGAACTCCACTTTGTGGCAGAAACTTTGAATATATGAGTGAAGATCCTTATTTAACTGGCGAGTTAGCAGCTGCATATATTAATGGCGTAGAAGAAGAAGGAATCGCAACTTCAATTAAACACTATGCTTTAAATAACCAAGAAAGTTTTAGAATGAACATTAATTCAGTTTGCGATACTCGTACTTTAAGAGAAATTTATTTAAAAGCTTTTGAAATTGCTATTAAAAAATCTAATCCTGGAACAGTAATGGCAAGCTATAACAAAGTAAATGGAGTTTATGCTTGTGAAAGTAACTATCTTTTAACAGAAGTTTTAAGAAATGAGTGGGGTTATAAAGGTATCGTAATTTCGGATTGGGGTGCTGTTAATAATCCTGTTAATGCTATTAAAGCTGGCTTAAATGAAATTATGCCAGTTGCAACCGAAGAAAATTATAAAGAATTAATGAAAGAGTATGATAAAGATGAAACTTTCAGAAATAAAGTTGATGAAAGTTTAAGTTATACTTTTGATTTTATTAAGAAATATCAAGATTTGAAACCATGTGAATTTGACATCGAAAAAGGGCACGAAGAAGCAGTTAAAATTGCAAAAGAGTCGATGGTTCTTCTTAAAAATGAAGATAATATTCTTCCTTTAAAGAAAACTGAAAAAGTTGCTTATATTGGTGATTATGCATCAAATCCTCATTATAAGGGTGGCGGAAGTAGTAATGTTACTCCATATAAACTTGTTACACCTTTAGATTGTGTTGAAGATGGTTATAATGTTAAATTCGCTAAAGGCTTTAATATTATCGATGATGAAATTGATTTAGAACTTCAAAATGAAGCTGTTGAACTTGCTAAAAAATCCGATAAAGTTGTCATGTTTTTAGGAACTAACAATGATGTAGAAAGTGAAAACTATGACCGTAAAAATTTGGATTTGTTTGTAAATCAAATCGATCTTCTTTACAAGGTTTTAGCAGTTAATAAAAACGTTGTAGTTGTTTTACAAAATGGGGCACCAGTAGAACTTCCATTTATTAACGATGTAAAAGGTCTTCTTGAAGCTTATCTTGGTGGAGAAGGAGTTGGAGAAGCTATAACTTCTATTTTATATGGAGAAACAAATCCAAGTGGAAGACTTGCTGAAACTTTCCCAATTAAACTCAATTCAGTTCCTTGTTTTGCTTATTTTAATACCAGCAATAAAGTCGCAGCTTATAAAGAAGCAATCTATGTTGGTTATAGATATTATGAAACTAAATCAGTGCCAGTCTTATTCCCATTTGGTTATGGATTAAGTTACTCAAATTTTAAATATAGTAATTTTAATGTCGATTCTGTAGACTTTTTAAAAGAAAACAACTATAAATTAGTGGTTTCTTGCGAAGTAACAAACGATAGTGATGTCGATGGGAAAGAAGTCGTTCAAGTCTATATTAGTAAACCAAATGATAAAATTTTTAATGCAAAATACGAACTCGTTGATTTCAAAAAAGTATTTATAAAAGCTCACGAAACAGTAAAAGTTACTTTTGAATTAGATAAAGAGGCGTTCAAATATTTTGATGCAAAACTTAATGCACGGAATATACAAAATGGAACTTATTTAGTAAATATTTCAAAAAATTCACATGAACATTTATTTACAAAAGAAGTCTTTATTAAAGAAGAAAACGAGGTTGAAGGATACGACAGACAAAAACTTAAAAAATATTTTTCATGCGACATCCGCTTTTTAAGTTTTGATGAATATCGCCTTTTATATAATAACGATGAACTTTTAAAATCATGTAAAATTAATGAAAAATTTTCAATGAATTCAAACTTTACAGAAATTAAATCCACTTGGGCAGGAAGAATAGTTTACAACATTCTTTCTAAACAAGAATCAATTATTAAGAATAAAGGTGTTTATGCTGCAGTGATGGAAATGCCATTTAGATCTTTATGCACATTTGGTGGTGGAGCTTTAAAACCAAGTATCTTTAAATATATTGTTCATGCAGCAAATGGCGACATGGCAGCTATAAATTTATTAATATTCTTAATTAAATTTGCAAAAGCCGCTAAGAAAGTTAAATTTTAATTATTGTTTAGCTTGAATGTTCATATAATAGTCGATGTCTTTCTTCTCATCGACTTTTTCTTTATCTTGAGAACTATCTTCAATTAAATAAAAAGAGAAAGTTTGAAATTGATCAATAAAATCATTAATTTTCATCGAAACTTTATAAGAACTAGTATGAATTTTTACTTCATTATTTTCACAAATAAAGATAAATCTAATATTTTCGTGATATGAACATAGAACATATCCAGACTTTAATAATTTTGTCGCATTCAAAATGTTAATTTTTTCTTGCATTGCTTTATTATATAGAATTGTTTAGATGCAATAAACACCATTTTAGGTCGATTATTGCCATTTTTAATCTATTAAAATATTTATTAAATTGCTAAAATATGTGCATGATTACGATTTATACATCACCAAGTTGTTCAAGTTGTAAAAAGGTTAAAAAGTGGTTTGACGAACAACATATTCCTTATAAAGAAAAGAATATTTTCGCTAGTGTTTTAAACCCTGATGAATTAAAAGATATTCTTTCTAAGACAGAGAATGGAACGGAAGATATTATCTCAACAAGAAGCAATATTATTAAAAGTGGTAATGTCAACATTGATGATATGTCTGTTAACGAACTTATTGAGTTTATAAAACTTAACCCTAGTATCTTAAAAAGACCAATCGTTGTTGATTCAAGCAAAATCCAAGTTGGCTATAATGAAGAAGAAATTAGATCATTTATTCCAGCTGCCAGAAGAATTGCTGCAAGATCCTGTCCACATCCAGATAATTGTGAAAACTGTCGCGATGCAAAAGATTTCTTAGAATATATTGAAAGTCAAAAACACCATAAATCCTAATTCTTGAGTAAAAAATCCTAGAAAAATTGAAAATTTCTAGGATATTTTTATAAAAATTTATTTGCGTGAAAACTTTGACGATTTTCGTGAAAAGAAAAAAGCGGTTATCCGCTTTTTATTTTGCTAAGCTTTCCATAGCACGAGTTTGTTTACTTCTTGGATTATCTTCGTACTCAATGCCATTTTCATTACAGATTTTTTGAAGTTGAGTTCTGGCTTTTTGTAAAGAGTTGCCAGCCATTTCGAGTTCGTAATCTGTTATGCCATTATATTCATTTTCATCAATCGAGAATTCATAGCCTTCTTCACCATAGTTTGTTTCAAGTCTATGAGTTTGTAATTTAGCTACAACTGACATATCGTTTGGTTCAAAACCTAACATTCTAACAAATTCAGTTGTGTCATTTTCTGGAATAACACCTTTAATTTTTAAAGCGATGAATTCTTCATCTTTTAAAGTTGTATTCTTTTCGAGTAAGCCTTCACTCATTGGGACTTTAAGAGTCATAACATATTCATTATTTAAAGCTCTAACTCTAAGACCGATCCCAGCTTTTTTAAGTAAAAAGTCTTTTGTATCAATGTAATAGTTTGTTTGAACCTTATCTTTTAAGATATTTTTTTGTAATTTTCTAACTATACGAACGTATTCGTCTTTATTAATTAAAACCTTAGCTTCAATTTCAATATTAGTTGCCATTTTTTTCTACTTCCTTTTCAATTATGATACAATAAAACTGCGAGTTTTGAAAGGAATTAAAATGCGTTTTTGTATTTCGTATAGAGAAGGTAAGGATGTTGATAAAGTTTGCGAATTTATCAGAAAATCTTTAACAAGAGAAGGCTTAATTTACGATGAAAAAAGCCCCGAAATAGTGGTTTCGGTTGGAGGAGATGGAACTTTTTTGAGAGCTATCCAAAAGTATTTTCTTTTAGATCCCCTTTTTGCAAACATTAATTTTGGTAATTTAGGATATTTATGTGAATATACAAGCGATGAGCTTAACGAATTTGTGCACGATTTGCTTCATTCAAAACATCAAGAAAAGAAAATTACTTTACTTGAAGCAAGATATGGCGAGAAAATTCGTTATGCTTTAAATGAATTTAGGGTTGAAGCAAGTAAGGGAGATACTCTTGTTTTTGATGTATTTATTAACGACACATATCTTGAAACATTAAAAGCTGATGGATGTTTAGTTTCAACTTCAATTGGTAGTAGTGCGATGGCTCGTTCAATTGGTGGTGCTCTGGTAGATAACGAAATCGAAATGATTCAATTTGTTGAAAAAGCACCAATTCAAAATAGAACATATGAGTCGATTCGTTCTCCATTTGTCCTTCAAAAAGAAAAAGTAATTAAACTCGAAAACATCAAAAATAAGGAATTTTATATTTTTTACGATTCAAAAAGTGATTTAATTAAAGATTATCATGATGATATTGTTATTAAATTAAGTGATAAACGCGTTAGACTCTTAAAAAATGTTAGAAACAATTATATAAAGAAAACACATGAGGCATTTATTTATGATAGAAATTAATAAAGTTTTTGCAATTGATACAACTGGAATTATAGTTTTATCGGTTTTTGGTGTAGCGGTTATTTTAGCCCTTTTTATCGGCATTTATTATTTCTTTTTTAAAACAAAAAACAAGAAAAAAGCTGCCACAAAAGAAAAAGAAATCGTTTTTGAACATAGCGATGACAAATTTATTGAGGCCTTGGGAGGAGTCGATAATATCATAAGCTATGATTTAAGAGGTCAAGCTCGTTTATCAGTAGTACTCAAAGATAAAGAAAAAATCAATAAAGAAGAACTTAAAAAATTCTATGTTGATCGTTTCTTAGAGATGAGCGACAAAATTATCTTAGTTGGTGAAAATTTAGAACCACTAGTAAAAATATTAGATAAGTTTAAGAGCAATTAAATCTGATTTTATTTCTTCTAAAGGGAAGCCCATAATGTTGTAATAGCTTCCTTTTATTTTTTTAATTAATTGATAATTTTCATCATCTTGGATGGCGTAACTTCCAGCCTTATCATAAACGTTTTCGCTTTTAATATAATGTAAGATTTGTTCGTCAGTTAAATCGTTAAAAGTTACTTCGCTTATAACATTTTTTGCAATAAATACATTATTTTCGCTTGAAGCAATTACGTAGCCTGTTATAACTTTGTGTGTTTTATTACTTAATTTTTTAAGTATATTAAAAGCATCTTTTTCATCTTTTGGTTTTCCAAAAATTTCTGCGCCTAAAACCACTGAAGTATCACAAGTTATTATAAAATCCATGGGATTTGCAAGGTTTTTTAACGAAAAGTACTTACATTTTGCTTCTTCAAGCGAATAAATTTCGCTAGGAGCAGTAATAGAAGATTCATCAAAATCAGGCTTTAAAATTTTAAAGTCATTTGTTAATGTTTTTAATAATTCAATTCTCCTAGGAGAAGATGATCCAAGAATAATCATATTAGGAAATTTTGTTCATGACCAAAGGGATAATCATTGGATTTCTTTGAGTTTTTCTGAAGAAATATTTTGATACAACACTTCTTACAGTGTTTTTAATATCATTAAATGTGACTTTTTTAGAACCAAATAATTCTTTTAGAGCTTCTTTTAAATACATGGAGGCGTGACGAGTTAAATGGTCTTCGTATTTGCCATAACTTACAAAGCCAACTGTGATAATTTTAGGATCACACATTAAGCAAGTTTGTTTAGAATCGATTACAAGCATGACGCTAACCATACCATCGTCTTGTAAAATTTTTCTATCTCTAATAACAGCTGTTGAGACACCATTTATATCATATCCATCGATAAATACATCTTCGGCAGTAACTCTATCGCCATCAATAATTTGATGATCTTTTAAAAGCAATGTGTCGCCATTTCCTAAAATAAATATGTGATCTGCAGGGATTCCGATTGATTTAGCGATATCTCCATGAAGTTTAAGCATGTGATATTCGCCATGTGCTGGCATAAAATATTTAGGATTATAGAGCTTAAGGTTCATTCTTAATTCTTGGCGAGATGGGTGGCCAGAAGAGTGGAGGTCAACGAAAACTGAATTTGTTATAACGTTTGCGCCTTCTCTTGTGAGTTGGTTAACAATTTTTGAAATAGAAGCGCCATTTCCTGGGATTGGACTAGATGAGAAGACAACTGTATCACCTGGAGTGATTCTTAAGCCTTTAAATGTGCCATTAGCAATTCTACTTAATGCAGCCATTGGTTCGCCTTGGCTACCTGTACAAAGAATAACAGTTTCGCTCTCTTTTAAATCGTGCATTGTATCGACGTCTCTAATCATTCCGCTTGGGATTTTGATATAACCAAAACGTAAAGCAATGTCGACTGTGTTAATCATGCTTCGACCAACGATGACAATTTTGCGATTATGTTTAATAGTGCAATCAACAATTTGTTGAATTCTAGAGATATTACTGGAGAAAGTAGAGATAATTAATCTGCCAGGAGCTTTATCAAAGATTTCATTAATGGAGTCTAAAACGTTCTTTTCAGATGGAGTCCAGCCTTCTTTTTCGGCGTTTGTTGAATCAGCGAGTAATAAATCAACACCTTCTTGTCCGATTTTTGACATTTTATGTAATTCAAAATCTGGGCCAACTGGTGTAAGGTCAAGCTTAAAATCGCCAGTATTAACAATTCTACCTTCAGGAGTGTCAACGCAAATTCCAAAGCTATCAGGAATTGAGTGAGTAACTCTAATGAAAGAAACTTTAAAACAACCAGCAGTAATTACTGAATCTTGATCATATTCAACAAGTTTAACTTTTTCTTTAATCTTTTGATCTTCTAATTTTTGTTTAATTAAAGCACATGCAAGTTTTGGAGCATAAATTACAGGAATTTTGACCATTTTTACTAAAAATGGGATGCCACCAATGTGATCTTCGTGGCCGTGGGTAATAAATAACGCTCTAATTTTTGTTTGATTGTCTTTTAAGTGTTGGTAGTTTGGAATAACGTAATCAACGCCAACAAGATCATCTTCTGGAAATTTAACTCCAGCATCAAGAATAATTAAGTCATTTACGCTTTCAATACAATAAGTGTTTTTTCCGACTTCGCCGAGTCCGCCGAGTGCATAAATTTTAACAGGATTATTGAAAATATTTGCCATCTTAAATTTTGTGTCTCCTTTAATCAAATTAAACTATCTCTTAAAATCGGTTTTATTATAATAAAAAGAAAGTTTAAAAGTAAACACTTAAATAGCAATTGCGCCTGATTTTTTTATGAAAGGGTTTTCATGATTTATATGGTCGTAGAAAAGTACACCTTTTAAGTGGTCAATTTCGTGTTGAACGATGATTGCAGGGTATCCACTAAAGGTATAAGTCATTAAACTTTTCTTGAGTAAATCGTAAGTTTTAACAGTTACTTTATAGTGGCGATAAACATATCCTTCGTGAGGTTTATCGACGCTTAAACATCCTTCTCCACTTTCTAAATAGCATTCTTTAACTGATTCGCTAACAATGCGAGGATTAATAAAAGCGTATTCTTCTCTTTTCCCTTTTTCATTAATAAAAGAAATAGCGAGCATATTTTTATTGATGCCAATTTGAGGAGCAGCAAGTCCTACGCCACTACGAACATTGTGATGCTTTTTTAAAAATTCCTCATCTTGAGAAAGTCTTAAATATTCAAGCATGTCCATAAGAGTTTTTTCAATTTGTGGGTCGAGAGGAAACTCGATATTTTCTGATCTTTTTCTTAAACTAGGTTTTGTGTCTTTTACTATTTTAAATATTTCCATACATGCGAAATATTAGCATAAATTTGTTAATTATTTAAGGAATTTGCTATAAACTAGTAATATGAATTTAGAAACCATTGTGTTAATTAACAAACTTTCTCTCGATATTAAAAATAATGAAGTTTATTTAGAGTTTAAAAAAGCGAACGAAGAACTAGAAAATTCAGATGAAGTCAAAATTTTGTCATATAAAAAAGATATGGCAATTTTAGAATATGAAGACAATTTAAATCATTATGGAAAAAATGATGAAAAAACTTTTATGGCTTCAAGAAAAATGGGTGAAGCGATCTTTAATTTAAAAAATCATGAACTTGTTAAAAAATATAATGAGAAATTAAATAAACTAAATGAGTTGTTAAAAGAAATTGATCAAGAACTTTTTGGAGAAATTTATGATTAAAATTCGTGGGGGAAAATATCTACATCGTCAACTTAAACAACCGCCTCTAGAAATAACTCGCGCAACAAAAGATGTTTGTAAAGAAGGGATGTTTAATTCTTTAAGAAATATTTTTAATTATTCTTTTTTAGATTTATTCGGTGGAAGTGGAAGTATTGGAATTGAAGCTTATTCACGTGGAGCAAATCCAGTTTATATTAATGATTTTAATAAAGAAGCTTTTTCTATTATTAAAGAAAACTTAAATAATTTGAAAATAGATGAGATAAAGCTTACAAATTTAGACTATAAAGAATGCTTAAATAAATTAAGAAACGAAAATATCAAAATCGATATAATTTTTCTTGACCCGCCATATAAATTAGAGATTAATGAAGAGTTTATTAATGAGATAAAATCTTATGAAATACTTAGTGAAAATGCGATTATTATCGCAGAAACTGACTATGAACTATCTAGTCAAATTCTTGAAAATTACAAGGTAAAAATATTAAAATATGGTAGAAGTAAAATTAATATAATAAGGGAGAAAATATGAAAATAGCGGTATATCCTGGAAGTTTTGATCCAATTACTAATGGTCATTTAGATATTATTCGTAGAGCTAGTAAAATTTTCGATAAGGTAATTGTTTTACTCGCGATTAATCCAGAAAAGAATTGTCGTTTTTCAAAAGAAGAAAGACTAAATATGTTGGTTGAAGTAGTTAAACCTTATAAAAATGTTGAAATTGACTCTTATAATGGATTAGTTATTGAATACGCTAGAAAACATGGTGCATCGGTTTTAATTCGTGGTTTAAGAGTAGTTAGTGACTTTGAATATGAGTGGGCATATGCTGCTGCAAATGAATATATCGATAAAGAAATTGAAATGGTATTTTTAATGGCGCGAAAAGAGTTAACATTTATTTCTTCTTCTCAAATTGATGAACTTTATAATAGTGGAGTAGATATCTCTTCTCTTGTGCCTAAAATAGTTTTAGAGACTTACACGAGAACTAGAAATAAATAAAAAAATTCGCTCGAATTTGAGCGAATTTTTAATAATTGAACTGAATATTAGTTGGTTTGAGTGATTGCAAATTCTTCTGTATTTGTCCATGCATGAGCAATGAAGTTTGCTCTTTCAAATTTGTTAGCGCCAGTAATTTCGAAGAAAACATTTGTGATAATATTTTCTGTTTTATTTGTATCTGTTAAATCGATAATAACATAATATGGAATTTGAGTTGAGAAGTTATTTGGATCTGGCAAATTTCCAGCATTTGTTTCGAGTGAAGAAATATCTTCAGCTTTACTAACCTTATTTTTGAAGTAAGGGGAAGTGATTGCAACAGTTGCAGCTTGTTCTACAAATGTTTGGTATTCAGGTAAAATAAATAATT
>CALVRY010000020.1 GCA_944358755.1 uncultured Bacilli bacterium | reverse complement strand
AACTAGTAAGGTTGAAACAAGAAATCAATATAATTTTTATAATTATTTATAAAAATTTATAAGTTTGATATAACGGTATCAAAGTAAAAAGTGTGTTACAGATATAAAATTAATTAGCACTGAAGGTTTGGTTGATACATACGAAATAATTTATTCCGATGGCACAAGTACAAATTTTACGATTACTGATGGCGAGCAAGGAATTGAAGGAAAACCAGGGACGGATGGTCATACACCATCAATTACAATTGGTGAAAATGGCAATTGGTATATTGATGGCGTTGATTCTGGCATAAGTTCTAAAGGGATCGAAGGTCAAAAGGGCGATAAGGGAGAAAGCGGAATTGATGGAAATGGTATTTCAAAAATTGAATTTTCTCATTCAGAAGGCAATATAGACTTTTATCAAATTTGTTTCGATGATGGCACAACTTTTGAGTTTTCTATAAAAAACGGAATCGATGGTGAAAACGGACAAGATGGGAATGATGGTGTAACTCCTTATATTGGCGAAAACGGAAATTGGTGGATTGGAGAAAGCGATACCAATGTAAAAGCAAATGGTGAAGATGGTAAAACGCCTACAATTTCAATAAGTGAAGATGGTTATTGGATTTTAAATGACATCAAAACAGGATATGCAATTGGTCTTTCTATTAGCGAATTAAGAGAATACTTATCAGATTATTTTGTTTTAGAGGATAAATTTATAATGGAAAGCAAGACCCTAAATAATCCAAGTTATAGTTATACAAATTCAACTTTTAGCGGTTGGACTGGAAGCATAGGCAATCCGCAAAAAATTAATACTTTGTCCTTTAAAGTTAGAGCAAGAGAAAAAGGTATTAACTCTATTAAAGTCTATTTGCAAAAAGATAACAAAGAAGGAGAACTTATTTCGAGCAAACTTCTTGAAGTTAATATAAATCCTTATGAAGAAAAGGAGATTTTTTTGGACATTAGAGAAGGAATTTGTTAATGAAAATAATGATTTTCTTTATTTTGGATATGCTTGCGATCAATTTTGTGATGTCTATTCTGAATTCGGGAATGCAGCCAAAATTCCTGATAACGAACCACAAAGCATCCAAGCCTATATTACAAACGGCAAGCAACCACTTACTTTATCAAGTTTTACTGATGTATATGGGTCGCCTTGTAGATATATTTATGTAGAATTGGGCACAATTGAAAAAAAGTTTGTGCCAACCAAATATCTAAATAATTTACTCCACGATAAAGTGAATGTTTATTTACCAGATGAATATTATTTAGCTGTAAATGATAATTTTCAACTATTTTATAGAGGTGTCATTCAAGCGGTAAACCCATATAATTATTACATTGAGATTAAAACCAAATACGGAAAGGTTTTTCCGAGATATTATGAGTGGAAACCTACTATAAATCAAATTGGAACTTACGAATTAACTTTAAATGTATACGATAATAATCGAAATCTTTTAGGGAGTGATAAAACAAAATTAATTGTTAATAATTCATTAAAAGAAAACTCACAACAAAATATTCTATGCATTGGAGATAGTTTAACTTCTGGTGGAATATGGGTAAATGAAGCTTATCGAAGATATGCAGAAAGTGGCGGAAATCCTGCTGGAGACTCTAAAAATTATTTAAATTTCATCGGAACGAAATCCACAACAAATTATCCTAATGTTGGCTTTGAAGGATATCCAGGTTGGACATGGCAGAATTTTATGGGAGCAGAATCTCCATTCTTCGATGAAAATACAAATAAAATTAGTTTTAAAAACTATGTCGAAAACAATTCTTATGAAGATATTGATTACGTATATATATTATTAACTTGGAATGGAATGACTGAGAAATTTAAAACTGATTTTAATTTAGGAGATGGGCACTTTAAATATGCACAAGAAATGTTAGATTTAATTCATTCTGAATTTCCCGATGCAAAAATTAGACTAATGGGCCTTCAAATACCAAGTCAAAATGGTGGAATGGGGACAAATTATGATGTGAATAGCGTTTATGGCGATGCTTACGGGATGCTTGTTACTGCCATGAATTATAACAAAAAGTTGGAAGAATTATCCAATTTGGATAAATATAAAGAATTTGTAAATTATATCGATATTGCTGGTCAATTCGACACGGATTTTAACATGCCAACTTCGGGAAAACCCGTTAACAATCGAAATGAAGAAACGGAAATAATCGGTTCAAATGGTGTCCATCCAACTACTAATGGTTATTACCAAATTGCGGATGCAGTTTATAGATCTTTTTATAACGATTTTAAAGTTAGCCTTTAACAACTAAACTTTAAATTTAGTGATAAATATCGTATTTTTTCATAATTCATTTAGAAAAAATGTAGGGAATTTTTAAAAAAATCGACCTAAATTGGTCGACTTTAAATTTTAAACATATGTTAATAATGGCGGAGAAAAGGGGATTTGAACCCCTGCTAGGCGCGAACCTACTATCAGTTTTCGAAACTGACCCCTTCAGCCACTTGGGTATTTCTCCGTGCAACTTATTATACATACGATTAAATCAGTTTACTAGAAGCAAAATAGTCCTATAATTTTGTGTATGGATGAAAAAGATTTAAAAATGGACCTAAAAAATTATGGAAGGATAAAATGGCCATTTAATCGTTTTATTGCGTTTATGGCTAAAATTTTTATGCCTTCTCTTAATGTTTTATTGAAACTAAAAAGAATTAAATATAAAAAGTTGATTTTAAAAACAGATCATAAATTTCACACTTTTATTGTTCATCCTAAAAATTATAGTGATGGAGAAAAATCATGTTATTTTTATTTGCACGGCGGAGGATTTTGTTATAAAACAAATCCCGGGCAATTAAACAACTTTATTGAAATATTAAATCGAACTGATTCAATAGGAGTAATTGTTGATTATAGTGTTGTAAAAAGGTACCCAACAGCTAACAACGAGGCAATAAAAGCATTTGATTATATTTGCAATAATTGTGAAAGATACCATATTTTAAAAGATAAAATTTGTGTGGCAGGAGATTCTGCTGGAGGTTTTCTTTCTTTAGATTTGGCTTATAAAAGATGCGAAAAAATAGCAGGTTTACTTTTGTATTTTCCTGTTGTTGATCCTGAAATGGATACAGAATCGATGAAGAAATTTACGAACGCACGTGTTTGGAATAGTAAATTAAATAAAAAGATGTGGAAAATTTATTTAGCCAACGGAACACTTAATATAGATAAAAATATTGATTATAAACAATTTCCTACAACTTATATTGAGGTTTGTGAATTTGACTGTTTAAGAGATGAAGGTATAGCTTTAAAAGATGAATTAATTAAGAAAAATTGTGATGTTGAATACCACTTTATTAAGGGCGCTTACCATGGATTTGATAGTGTTTCTTCATCGCCAATAGTAGAAGAAGCAATAGAAAATAGAGTAAATTTCTTAAACAAAATCTTACGTGAAAACTAATTAAATTTTCGTGAAAACAAAAAAATAGTTGAGTTTTGCAGGGTTTTTGATGAAAAATTAAATTAATTTCTGCTTTTAAAATCTTAAAACTACTTAGTTGGCTTACTTTAGTATATAATACTAAAGTATGAGTTTTACTTATTTTTTGAATACACTTTTTGACGCAACTAGAGGAAACACATTCTTATTGACGATTGGCCTTGTTATTTTGTTTTTCGTTTTAATTGCAGTTGCTCTTTATGTTTATATTTTTATTCATGGTAAGCAATTACAAAACAAAGTTAAACTCGAGCTCAATACTGAAAATGCGTTAGTCATCAATCTTAAAGACAGGAAAGTAAAAATTATCAATTTCAAAACTTTAGATGAACTCGATAATATTTCATACGAAGATTTTGTTAAAAGATTTTATGCTAAAGATAGTGAAAATTTTGATAAACGGGCAACTAATTTGATAAGTGGACAAGTTTTAGCTGATAGCGAAGATACAGTTAAACTTTTTAATTATTCAAAAACAAAAGATTTAACAAGAAAAGATATTTTAAAATACACCCATAAATTAATGCTTTGCTGCATGAAAATTAACAAAAAAGAGAAAATTATATATTTAAACGCTCATTTTTTGTTTAATTTACCAGTTGATGAGAGCGTCGAGACCGAAACAATGGTTAAAGATGTATATTCAATTAAAGAAATTAATCATCAATACGCTTTAAATAAATTTAAATATGGTGCGATGTATTTTATCAAATTTTACAAAAATAATAACGTGCCTTCTTCTTATAATGAATACGAATTACGTTATTTAATCCTTAACAATATTTACCGAAAATATAATAACTTGAAAGCGAAAAAGCACCTTGTTTACTATGTTTTTAGTGATTCAGAGGCTCTAGAATTAGTAATGATTAGATGTAGAAATAGTGACATTTCTCTTACATCGAAAAATATCAGTACAATCGGTAAAATCACTAACGATTTAAAACGCAAAATCAAATCGATTGACTATGTTTTAGAAATTAAAGGATTAAATGCCTTTTATGATTACACAATTACAGCTGGTCAAATCAATAAATTAGATAAAGACTTTATTAAAAGTGTACGAATTCTTAAAAGTTTAAATAGTTTAGCAAAAGAAGGACAACACAAATATTTAGTTTATAACGAAGAATATGGTAATAATCAAAATATTGAAGATTCCTATAAAGCCGAAGTTGCTAAGATCATTCGTCTCAATTTATTAAACATTAACTTCTTACCAATCTTTAGAATTGCAAATGTTAGAGTTATGACTCCGGCATATATTGCTGTAATAGAGCCAAAAATGTCGATTTTTAAAACCCTTGATGAAGTTAAAACTAACGCAGTTAAATACAATTTAAATAAAGAGTTATATTCGCTTATTGTGCGTGATGTTGTTCCTGTTTTTAACGATGAAAAGGAAAATATCACCACAAAACTTGCCTATTTTATCTCGTTTAATGAAATTGAATTCATGGTTAGAAACTTCCCTCATATGAGTGGAATTGATAATTTAAATCTTATTTTAGTTTTAAATAATAACGATTTAATTTCTATCGATAACGATAAAGATAGTGACGCTTTAAGGGAACAATTTAAAAACCACATCAATTTACTTAAAGATAGAGGATATGAAATTTATCTTAATATCAATGTTGGTGATTACATCTTAAGAGAAAAAACTTATACAGGTTTTGATGGATTCTTTATAAATTCGAATTTACCTGCTAATTTCAAGGTAGATCATAAAATAGTACAAGATGCTTATGCTTTATATAACAAGATGGCAAAGTTTAATAAGCCGATTGTTTCGTATCAAGCGCAAAGTTGGCAAGAAATCGAATTGCTTGTTAAAAAAGGTATTTATACCTTCGCAACTAAAGTATTGAGTGAACCGTCAAGTGTTTTGATACCAATTAAGAAAAAAGTAAGTAAAAAACTTTCAAATATGTATAAAAAGTAGGAGAAAATTATGGATATTAAAAACAAATCAATTACAAGTAGAGATGAAGATTTTGCCCAATGGTATACTGATGTATGTAAAAAAGCTGAATTAATGGATTATAGCAATGTCAAAGGTTTTATTATTTATAGACCTTATGGCTATGCTATTTGGGAACAAATCCAAAAATATTTAGATAGTGAATTCAAGAAAACAGGTCATGAAAATATTTACATGCCTCTTGTCATTTCTGAATCTTTATTTCAAAAAGAAAAAGACCACATTGCTGGATTTGCTCCAGAATGTCTTGTTGCTACAGTAGGTGGAGGGCAAGAACTTCAAGATAAACTCATCATTAGACCAACCAGTGAATGTGTTTTTTGCGAACATTATGCTCACATTATTAAAAGTTATAGAGACTTACCAAAACTTTATAATCAATGGTGCTCTGTTGTTAGATGGGAAAAAACAACCCGTCCTTTCTTAAGAGGTAGTGAATTCTTATGGCAAGAAGGCCATACAATGCATGCAACAGAACATGAAGCAAGACAAGAAACTTTACGCATGCTAGAAATTTACGATAAATGTGGAAAAGATTTACTTGCTATCCCATTTGTTAAGGGAAGAAAAACCGAAAAAGAAAAATTTGCTGGCGCTTTAGAAACATATTCTATTGAAGCTTTAATGCACGATGGAAAGGCACTTCAAAGTGGCACAACTCATTTCTTTGGGGATGGTTTTGCTAAAGCTTTTGGAATTCAATATCTTGATAAAGATGGCAAAATTAAAACACCTTTCCAAACAAGTTGGGGTGTTTCAACTCGTTTAATTGGCGCTTTAATTATGGTGCATGGAGATGACAATGGACTTGTATTGCCTCCATTTGTTGCTCCAATTCAAGTAGTTATTGTTCCAATTAAGATGAATGAACCAGGTGTCGTTGCAAAATGTAACGAAGTTAAAGAAAAATTAGAAAATGCTGGTATTAGAGTTAAATTTGATGCATCCGATAAGACTCCAGGATGGAAATTTGCTGAATATGAAATGAAAGGTGTTCCACTAAGACTTGAAATTGGACCAAAAGATTTAGCGCAAAATTCATGTATGATTCATAAGAGAAATGATGGCACAAAAGAAAGATATTCTCTTGATAATATCGTTGAAACTTGTGAATCTTTATTCAAAAAAGTACATGAAGAAATGTACAATGCAGCTTTACATAATCTTCTCGCAAATATCAAAGAAGCTCATACTTATGACGAAGTTAAAGAAATCGTTAATAAAGGCGGCTATTGCAAGATGATGTGGTGTGGTGATGAAGCTTGTGAAAATAAAATTAAAGAAGATACAAACGCCACAGCAAGATGTATGCCATTTGATCAAATTGCATTTGATGAAGTTTGTCCAGTTTGTGGCAAAAAAGCAAAATACGTTGTATATTTTGCAAAAGCATATTAAAAAGGAAATTAGTTACCTCTAACCACATATTAAATGTAAAATATGTGCTATGAGTTTTTTGGAAAGTTTTATATTATCTGTAACTATGGCTGCAGATGCAATGTGCGCTGGAGCAAGTGATGGCATAAAAGAACACGATATAAAAATTCCAAAATGTTTAATTATTGCGCTATGTTTTGGCGTAGCGCAATTTTTAATGCCTTTAATTGGGTATTTTGTTGGATACGCAATTTCAGATATTATTTTGCCTTATATTCCGTGGATTGCTTTTGCGGTTATGCTTTTATTAGGTCTAAAATCTTTATTTGATGGCACAAAAGATTTAATTGTTTCAAGAAGAGAAAAGAAAAACGGTGAAAATAACGAAGAAAATACAGAAGTCGTTTCAAAAAAAGTAAAACCTTTAGAGATATTTATGCAATCAATTGCAACTTCAATTGATGCATTATCAGTTGGTTTTTCATTAGTTGGCAGTTTACCTGTTATAACAGATGCAATAATTGTTTTTACAATGATTGGTGTAATTACTTTTATTCTTTCATTTTTAACTACTGTTTTTGGTAAATTTATTGGTAAATATATTGAGAGATTTGCTCCATTTGTTAGTGGGCTTATCTTTGTTGGCTTAGCTATAAAATTCCTAGTTGAAGCTTTGGCTTAAATTTAATTATTCAGTTCATAATAACTAAAATGTGGTAATATAGATTTGTCTATGAATAAAGATAAATCAGTACCGTTTACCCTTGAAGAAGAAAAAAAGCTTGCAAAACCTCGCTATTTTTTAAAATTAAGTCCTTTATTTATTATATTAGGATTCTTTTTAACGTTTGCGGGATTTGTTTTATGCCTTATTGGCGGTCTTGAAATTGAAGAAAATATTATCCTTCTTTATGTAGGTGCACCTTTACTTGTTTCTGGGATTATCTTTTTTTTAATTTTTGCTTTAACAAGAAAGTTAAACAAAAAGGTTTACGAAAAGATGATTTACCGTTCGATAGTTGATAACTTTGTCGTAGATAATTTTAAGAATGTTGAATTAAGAAAAATAAAAAACACTATTTTGCAAGACGAAGAAATAATGAATGTTTTAATAGATAGTGTTTTAGATGAAAGTTATGAATTTAAAAAAGGAAATAGCGAAATTCAACTTATTAATATTTTAAAATCTACACCATTAAATTCCCAAAATCGTTTAATAAGTGAAATGTTTAAAGTTGATGGAAAAGCTTATGTTGGCAACAATAATATCGGCTTTGCAACTGACTTTAAAGGATTATTAGTGATTATAAAAAACATAAATTTAAACTTATCTTATCCAATTGAAATCCGTTCGAATTCACCTTTAAGTGGAAATTCATTGTATTTTTCTGATGAAAATTTAATAAAAAACCAGGACTTTTTTGCAAAAACCTATAGAATTTATGCAAAAAGTACTAGTTTTTATATATTAATTGGGGAAAAATTAAAAAAAGACCTAGTTTTTTTAAAAAATGCCGAAAAAAACATAATTTTAATACTAAAAAATAATGTGGCTTATTTTTTAATTAGAGATACTTTTGTAACTCCTAAAAAAGATTTAGTTAGAGATGCAGAAAATATTTATCAAGTTTATTCTAAGAACGCATCTATGTATTTTTCGATAAATAGAGTAATCGAAGATTTAGTAAAAGAGTAGTTATGAAGAAAGAGAAAAATAAATTTTTATCAAAAGAAGAAATTTCTAAATTACCTGAAAAATATGTTTTTACCAAAAAAGCGAAAATTTTAATTTCTGTCGCAACAGCAATTGTTTTGACAGGCATATTAATGCTTACTTTAGGTATCGTTTTTTTAATCCAAAACGGCGAAGATGGATTTGTTATTCTTATTACTTTTGGTTCAATTGTTTTAATTTGTGGATTGATTACACCTATTTTTATTCAAAGCGATAAAAGTAAAGATCAAGAAGTTAAGAAAATTTTAATTAAGCAAGCTATTAATGAATCCTTTAAAGGAAGAGTAATTTATCAACCTTATGGCTCTGTTTCGTCTAATATTTTAAAAGAATTTGATGTTTGTCCATTCGATGCCGAAAAGGGTGGTGAAAAACTTTTAGTAAGTAAAGACAAAGGAAACTTATCAATTTTAGAAATTTCTTCTTCGAATAATATTAAAGAATTAATTCAACTTGGCTTAATTACTTTGGAAGGAGGAATATTTAGTGGAGCATTTATTTCTTTAATAACGCTTGCTCAAAAAGCACAAGACAAAAGTCTATTAAGCAAAGGATTTAATGGAACAATAATGGTTTTTCCAAATATTAGAAAATATTCAAAAAGCATAGTAGAAGTTAGAAGTAAAAAATTCTTTACACCTCTTTCAAGTAAGTTTTCTAATTCGAATAAATTTGAAACAGAAGATATTAAAGCTAATGAAAAATATAATTTTTATGCAAGTGATTTATCTGAAGGTTTTGTTGCAATAAAACCTTTAATGATTCAAACGATTAATGAAATTAATGATTTACTAAAAAATGGATTTATTATGATATTCATGGAAGATTTTTTAGTTCTTGCTTTCTCAGATGAGAAAATAAACATAAATAAAATATCTAAAAATAATAAAATCACCGCAAAATCCGCATATAATTTAATAAATCATACTCTTTCTAAATATAATGTAATAGCAGATTTAATATTTAGTAATTTCTACAATTTATAAGTTTTCAGCTGAAATTAAACTTTGGCAGTAAAAATTAGTAGTAAGTTAGTCATATATAATTAAGTTTGACATAACTAACTTTTAAATATAATATTAGTTGGGTTATACAAGATTAACTATGAATTTATCTAAGGAAAAAGAAATAGAAGTTGTTGAATTGATGATTAAAAAGTATTGTCACAAAAAACATAACATTAAAAACGGTCACTTATGTGAAGAGTGTGACGAACTTTTGAATTATGTTAAATATAGACGTTCTGTTTGCCCTTGGAAAAAGAACAAACCTTTTTGTTCAAATTGTAAAATCCACTGTTATGAGCCAAAAATGAGAGAAAAAATAAGAGACGTTATGAGGTTTAGTGGACCAAGAATGATTTTTGAACATCCTATAATTGCTTTTAGACATGTTTACGAAACAAATAGAGAAAAACGAAAGCTAGCAAAAATCGAAAAGAAAAAGGAGGAACGAAAAAATGATAGATAAAGAATTATTTAAACTATTAGGAAAAAACAAAAAATACATTTTTATCGTTGTTTCTTTAATGATTTTAGGATTAATTTTTAATATTGGAATAACTGCTTCAATTTGTGGTGGAATTTACATTTTATATAAATACTTAGATGTGATTAATTTCACCTATGTTGCTTTAGGTTTAATAACTTCAATATTTGGCAGATTGGTAATTACAATTACAACGGGAAAAATTAAAGATAAATTAGGTAGAGATGTTAAAAAAGATATTAGAGATAAAGCCTACAAAAAGATACTTTTCCTAGGCACAAGAAGTCAGGGAGATATAAAAATTGCAGGATTATCTCAAATTTGTATTGAAGGTATTGAGCAACTTGATTTGTATTATTCAACTTATCTCCCTCAATTTTTCTATTCGATGATTGCACCATTAATTTTATTTTTAGTTAATGTCTTTATTTCTTGGGAAGTCAGCTTAGTTTTGCTTTGTTGTGTGCCTTTGATTCCTATTTCAATTGTTGTAGTTAGCAAATACGCTAAGAAAGTATTCGCCAAATATTGGGGAAAATATATTAGTATGGGCGATAGCTTTTTAGATTGCATCCAAGGTTTAAAGGAACTGAAAATTTATAAAGCAGATGGAATTTATTCTGAAAAAATGCACAATAAATCGGAAGAATTTAGAAAAATTACGATGAAAGTTTTAATTATGCAACTTGCTAGCACAACAATTATGGATTTAGTTGCTTTTTGTGGAGCAGGAATTGGAATTGGACTTACAATTTTCCAAATAGTTAACTCAAGTTTAAATCCTATAATGGGTCTATTCTTAATTTTAATAGCAGTTGAATTTTTCTTACCATTAAGGACTTTAGGTAGTGCATTCCATGTTGCGATGAACGGAGTAAGTGCTGGTAAAAAACTTGCAGAATTATTAAAGATTGATGATGTAAAGTGGGGGAAAGAAGAAATTAAAAACACTAAAATTGAATTAAAAGATGTTTCTTTTAAATATAGTGATAGCAATTCTTTTGCTTTAAAACACATTAATATGAAGTTTGAACCTGGCAAATTTACTGCTATTGTTGGCCCTTCTGGATGTGGAAAATCAACTATTGTAAGTTTGATAACAGGTGAAAATATCCCGACTAAAGGAGAAATTTTGATTGGAGAAAAACCTATTTTCGATTATTCTAGAAGCTCTTATTATTCAAAAATTGCCTTAGTATCTTCATCTACTTATATTTTTAACGATTCAATTAGAAATAATTTTTTAATCGCTAATCAAAATTTAACTCACAAAGAAATTATTCATGCGATTGAAAAGGTTAATTTAGAAAAAATACTTCTTGGTAATGGATTGGATAATGTTATTAATGAAGACTCTACAAATATTTCTGGAGGTGAGAGACAAAGACTTGCTTTAGCGATTAATTTAATAAGACCTAAAGAAATTTATATTTTTGATGAAGCAACATCGAATATTGATATTGAAAGCGAAACAATCATCATGGAAAACATAATAGAGATTTCAAAAAAACATTCTGTAATTTTGATTTCGCACCGCCTTGAGAACGTTAAAAATGCAGGTGAGATTTATTATTTAGAATTTGGTGAAATCTTAGAAAAAGGAACGCATCAAGAACTTTTAAAACTTAATGGCGAATACGCTAAGTTATACAACACACAAAAAGAACTCGAAAATGGTTATAAATTCTCAAATGGAGAGGTTAAATATGCAAACTAGAAGAAATGGCTTAGTAATAATGGGCAAATTGATTAGTTTGCTAGATAAATTTGCTTTTGTAATGATTCTTGCAGTAATTAATGGCACATTTGGTTTTGCGTGTTCAATGGCTGTTACAATTTTTGGATCTTTAGGAATTGCTAAATTTTTGGGCGTTAATATTATGCTCAGCTATGAGTGGATAATTGGTTTAGTAGTTGCTTTTGGAGCAGCTAGAGGACTTTTAAGATATTTAGAACAATATTTTAACCATTTTATTGCTTTTAAACTTCTTGAGATATTAAGGCAAAAAGTTTTTGAAGAATTAAGAAAATTAGCTCCTGCAAAACTTGAAGAAGATAAAAAAGGAAATTTAATATCCTTATTAACTGCAGACATTGAAACTCTAGAAGTTTTTTATGCTCATACAATTTCACCAGCTTGTATTGCTATTTTGGTTTCGTCAGGAATCTTTTTGTTTGTCGGCTTTATGTCAAGTTGGTATTTAGCTCTTGTTGTGCTTCTTGGATTTATCTTTATAGGTATGATTTTGCCACTTATTTATTCAAAATATATGGAAAATTGCGGAATTCAATATAGATCAATATTGGCTAAATTTAATTCATATTTTTTAGATTCAATTAAAGGAATCAAAGAAATTGTTTTTCATCGAAACGAAAAAAATCGTGAAAATGAAGTTAGTAAAAAAAGTAATGAGTTATTAAAAATTACAAAAACACAAAAGAATAAAACAGCAATTGCTTCTGCGATTAGCGAAGCAAGTGCGGCTTTATTTATTGTAATTTCTTTTGTGGTTGGCATTTTACTTTATTATTCAAATCAAATTGAATTAGGAAATTTAATAATTGGACTTGTTGCGATTTATGGTAGTTTTGGTCCGGTTTTGGCTATTTCAAATCTTCCTAACAATCTTACACAAACTTTTGCGAGCGGAGATAGATTGCTTAATTTACTCGAAGAAAAACCTGTTGTTGAAGATATCGCTGGGAAAAATGAATTTGAATTCGAAGAACTTCTAGTTAAAAATTTAAATTTTAGTTATAAAAGTTCTGAGCAAATACTTAAAAATGTTAATTTTCATGTTAAAAAAGGCGAAATTGTTGGGATTATCGGATCATCCGGAAGCGGTAAATCAACCATCTTGAATTTACTTTTAAGGTTTTATAAAAAGGATAGCGGAGAAATACTTTATAATGGTAAAGACATAGAAACTATTAATACATCGTCACTTTTAGATAATGTATCTTTGGTCTCTCAAACGACATATTTATTTAATGAATCAATTTTAGAAAACATAAAAGTTGCAGATAATAAAGCAAAATTAAATGATGTTATCTCTGCAACAAGAAAGGCGAACATTCATAGCCATATTCAAACTTTAGAAAACGGATATAAAAGTGTTGTTTCATCAATGGGTGAAAATTTCTCTAGTGGTGAAAAGCAGAGAATAGGGCTTTCGAGAGCCTTTCTAAAAAAGAGTAAATTACTACTTCTTGATGAACCGACAAGTAATGTAGATGCAATCAATGAAGGAATTATTCTTTCTTCGATTAAAAAAGCTAAAAAAGATTGTGCCATTATTCTTGTGTCCCACAAAGAATCTACCATGGCGATTGCAGATAGAATTTATAGATTTAACGATAAAACTTTGGAGGAAATTGAAGATGAAAAATAAGCGTGAAAACTTTGATAATCTCGTGAAAACTTTATCCAAAAGTTCAGAAGAAAATCAAAATAGTGAAAAAATTTCGAAAAATGAAGAAAAAACAGTTAAAATTTCAGAAGAAAATTATAAAATTTTCCAAAAATTTAAAATAAAAGATATTGTTTTTCTTGCGATTATTTCTTGCATAATGCTTCTTACAGGCGCTTTTATGCCATTAGTTTCAAATATACCTATTTTTGGAATTATACAAATTTGCTTAGGTTTGCAATTTTCATTGTTTCCAGCAATCGGGATGATGAAAGTTAGAAAACCTGGTGCCTTATTGTTTATGTCTTTCTTCAGTGGAATAGTCTTAATTTTCATGAACACTATTATGTTTTTTTGCCTTTTGCTTTGTGCTCTAATTGCTGAAGCTTTAACCATTCTTATTTTTAGAGGATATAAATCGGATTGGGCATCTTTTTTTGCTGCAACACTTTATTTACCACTTACATTACCATTCTTATATCTTTGGTATAAATTTTTCTATTCATTTACTGGAGAAGAAGGACAAGCGGTTAGTGCATTTATCGGATCGGATGCTGGAACCGCAATTGGAATGTGTTTTGCTGTAATCGCACTTTGTGCGGTCGGAGCCTTCATTGGAGTTATTATCACTCGTGAACTTAAAAAAGCAGGTGTTATTAAGAAATGAAAAATTTCTTCAGTTATAAATATTCAAGTTTATATCCTTTAATTGCGATAGTTGGTGGATTAACTATCGTAATTTTTACTCTTGTTTTTGCAAACGACGTTAAATGTACCTATTTTTTGATTACTGTATATTTAATGATGTTTTTGTTTATCGATTATAAAGTTTGCTTAAAAAGTTTAATTTATTTAATTATTATCGGCGGATTGTTCTTTTTAATTGCGTATCTAGTGTCAGATAGATTAGACCAAGGCGTGAGTATGTTAAATAGAGTTGCAGCTTTTTCGGTTGGCATGATACCTGGAGTAAGCTTAGGACCAGATAGATTAGCAAGAAATTTAGCTCAAATTAGGGCACCAAGAAGTTTAACGATAGGCATGCTAATAGTTTTTTCTTTTATGCCTACTTTATTAAATGAAAGCAGAAGAGTAAAAGAAGGAATGAAAGCTAGAGGTAGTTTTACTGTTTTAAATCCTAAAATTTTATACCGTGCTTTTTTAATACCTTTTATAACTAGAATTGTTGATATTAGCGATACACTTTCTTTAAGTATAGAAACCAGAGGTTTTGACTTACATAATAAAAATTACTCGGTATATAAGAAAGAATATATAAGATTTTTTGATATTTTATTTATTTTACTAATTGTTTTGTGCATTATTTTGGCGGTTATTTTATGAGTGTTGTAATAGAAACGAAAAATTTGAGTTTTTCATATGATAATAAAATCAAAATTTTAGATAATGTTAATCTTAAGATTAATAAAGGTGAATTCGTATTATTGACTGGACAAAGCGGCGAAGGAAAATCCACTTTAATTTTTCTTTTGAATGGAATTATTCCTAACTTAATTTATGGGAAAAAAGAAGGGGAAATTTTAATCAACGGGGAAAATATTAATGGTAAAACTACAGGGGAATTGTCCAGAGAAGTTGGGACCGTTTTGCAAAATGCCGATCACCAAATAATTGAAAAATATGTAGAAGATGAACTCGCATTTGGTGGAGAAAA
>CALVRY010000019.1 GCA_944358755.1 uncultured Bacilli bacterium | reverse complement strand
TCATCTGTTTCGATTGTTTGGTCGGCGAAAATTGTTTGATATTGGAATGCACTAACATTTTCACCAACTGATGACCAGTTTTCGTTGACTAAATAATTAGTTGCTTCGTTTGCTTGTTGACCTGTTTCATCTTCGTTAACAAAATAAACAATTAATTTGTCAGCTTCATTGGTGTATTGCTTCATTGTGTTTTTAGCTGCATTTTTATCAGTTGCCCATTCATTTTGAGCTTTATTGAATGCAACAAAAAAATCATATGCTTGACCATTGTTGTCTTCTCCAGTAATACCTTCAAGAGATAATTGTCTGTTCTTTAAAAATGTGTAGGTATCACTTCCGAAGTTCCAACTTTGAACCCATGATGTGATGGATGGAATTGAGAAAATGATTGCAAAAATAATACCAACAATAAGAAGTGGTTGTACCCAGGCTGTTTCTTTAATCCATGTCCAGATTTTTATAAAAGGTGTTCCGATAATCTTGAAAAACTTTGCCATTTAAAATACCTCATCTAAAATAAGCAACTAAAAGCATATCACTAAAATAAATTCTAAACAATAATAAAATTATTGTTAAGAAAAATGTTTTGCGATTTCAATCGTTCAAATTCTGCTATCTTAACTTTGTAACTCTCCTCATTTTTACATTTTCATAATTTTGGTAAAATGAGCATTCGAAAAAAAACTATACTTTTTTAAAAAAATCTAGGAAATTTTCAAAAAAGTCCAGAAAAATTTTAAAATTTCCAGAAAATATTCAATTTTTGCATACTTTTTTGAAAAAATAGCTATTTTTAATAATGTAAAAAAATGAATAAAAAACCAAATATTATCTTGTTTTTTAGAGTATGAATTATTAAGATTATTCATATGTATTATTTAAAGAAATTTAAGAAAAAAATTATTGATTATATGTTCGATCATCCAACACAAAGAGATGTGCTGGACAATATTTATTGTTTGATAATCACTTGTTTATCAAGTTTTATTTTTGCTTTTGGATTTAAAGCTTTTATTCAACCAAACTATGGGGCGATAGCTAATATTGATGGTACAACTTCATTTGAAATGGTTGAAGGATTAAACATCAAAACTTTAGCGAGTTGTGGCGCCAGTGGTCTCAGCCAAGTTGTCTTATCAATTATTAAAATTTGTGGTGGATCATATTTAACAAATAATACATTGCTCGATATTACTTATTGGTGTCTTTATCTTGGTATAAATGTGCCTTTATTTATCTTCGCTTTCTTTAAAGTTGGCAAAAGATTCGCTATTTATTCACTTATAAACGTTGCACTCGCCTCAGTTTTTGGTATCGTTTTGCCAAATTCAGATCCAAACGATTTTATTAACCTTGTTACATATTCTTTAGGACAAGATATTGTTAGCCGTGTTCTTTTTGGAGGACTTTGTACAGGGACTGCAAGTGCTCTTGCTTATCATATTGAATCGACTGCAGGCGGAACTGATATTATTGCTTATTATATTAGTGAAAAAAAGAGTGTCCAAGTTGGAAAATGGTCTGCTTTATTTAATTTAATTATCGTTAGTACTTTCAGTATTTTAAGTACAATTCCAATTAATCCAGTATTTGCACAACACGAAATGGGACAAGTTGCTGCCCCAACTGCTTTAGTTATTTTCTTATTTACTTTATTCTACATGGTTCTTGTAACCGTTGTTGTTGACACCATAAATATTCAAAATAAGAAAGTTGAACTTCAAATCATGACTGCAAATTACAATCTTTCAAATGTTGTTTTAGCAAATATACCTCATGGATGCACAATTCTTGATGCTAAAGGTGGATATACTGGAAAATCAATGTTTGTTATCTATATGTCTGTTAGAAAAAGCGAAGCGAAAAAAGTTGTTAAAATCTGTAAAAAAGCTGACCCTCACGTTTTTATTAACGTAACGCCAATGGAACAAGTCTACGGAAGTTTCTATAGAAAACCAATAAAATAATGAAAAAGTCTGTAATTCTCATATCTTTTTTATTTTTAATGCTAGTTTCATGTGGCCAAAACGAAACAAGAAGTTATAGTGAATACAGTGATTTTTTTCTTGATGACATCGACAATTTCTATCAAATAGAAGAAGAACATTACTTTATTGATTTATATCAAATTGAGTGTTCGCATTGTGAAAATGTTAAAACAAATTTATTTAATTATCTTGATGAATTAGAAAGTGGAGAAAAATCATTAAAAATATTTCTTTTTGATTTAAATTCTGGCGATGGCGGAATTCCTAATAGAAACAAATTTAAAGTAAAAGGTGAAAATTATGATCGCAACATCTTAATTAGAGAAATGGAACAAGCTAAACCAAAAACATTAAACGAAACTTATTATTTTGGAACACCATCTTTATACGAAATTAAAGATGGAAAATTTGAAAATTTATATCTAGGAGAAAACGAAATTAACGGTTTTTTAAATTCTCTTTGATATTGATTATTTTTTGTTGAAATTTTTGATATTTTTCAGTTCTTACTATCTTTTTTGATAACTGATTTATACCATAATATGCGCTAAAAATGGCAAATCCACCAAGCATTAATACAAATGAATAGCCAATAAATCCAACATACCATCCACAAGTTGAAGTTACAGTACTTAAAACAGGAATATCGAGGTTAAACATAAACATAGAAATATAGAACATGTTGCCTCCCCAGGTATATTCGTTATATCCATGATTTAAGACAATCAATAAATTGATAATTTCTGCGGTAATTAAAAAAATAACGAAAGTAAAGGTTCCGTATTTATACAGTTTGACTTCTTTTTTGAATTCATTTGAACCAATATTTAAGTAAGTTGCTGAATAAATTCCTAAGGCAATTAAAGCAAAGTGCCAAATAATTGATTGATAATCTAAACTATAATCTTCCCAAGTTAAGACACTTTGTTGATATATCGCAACAGATAAACCACCTAACATTCCATAAAATGCCATAAAGGCAAATAATGCTTTTCGTACTTTATCATTTTTTATTAAAGGCATAACTGTTGAAGTATACATTGGAATTGAACAAAGTTGGAATGGGAAAAGGAACCATCTATAAGTGTCAAAATTATAGTGAAAAGCAAAGAGAATTTGCTTGTAAATTTCTGTTGAAATTAAGATTAATCCAATCGTCATTGTAAAATAATCACGGATTTTATCGTTATTTCTAGCTTTTTTACCAATGTAATACATTAATGGATAACAAACAAAAAGAAAGGCTAAAAAGATTAAAGTAATTTGCCAACACCATGGTTTTAATTGCTCAGTGACTGGAAAAGGGAATGGGTTATAACTTGCTAACATCTTTATCAACATGTTTCATTTCCTTTCTACGATGGTTAATTAACATTGAACAGAAAACAATTAAAACTATTTGAGATAATAAATCGATTGTAATGAAAACAAGAGAAACTGGATCAATATCTAAATAAATTTTTGGGGTAATTAAATTGATGTTTTCATAGGAAACCACAATTGCAATTGTAAATAAAATTAAGTTAAAAACAGATGCAATTAAGGTTTGAATATATGTGTATTTTTTAGGCACAAGAAGTAAAGTTGTTGGAGTATAAATGCAAATAAACATTAAAGTTAACCCCAAAATATTAAGGTTAAAATCTTTGTCAAACATTGCAAAAATATAATAGTCAATACTGGTTCTTTTATCTAAAATCTCCGTAAAACCTTCCTCAATCATATAATTTTGGTAGTTTCTAACGAACGGAACAAAGAGTAAAGAAACAAAACAAAATAGAGTAATTAAAGAGAAAATTTTAACAACAGCATAATATTTTCTTCTAGTTTTATCATAGGTAATAGGTGAATTTTCAAATTCATCTCGACGTATATGATATAACTTATCGCATTTATGAACGATGTTTATAAAATAAGCAATTAAAAATGTAATAAATAGGTAAAACCCAGTATATAAAAAAGATACATCTCCACTCACTAAAAACCCATTTGGATATATAACTCTAAAATAATTCATTAAAGTGAAAATGTAAGCGGCTAAAAGAGTGGCTTTTGAACAAGTATTAAATACATCTTTATAATATTCGTGTGTTTTAAAATTGATCAAATCAATGATAAGAGAAAGCAGAGAAACTATAGGTAAAATAATTCCATATAAACTGACAATGTTTTGACTTATTTCTCCTGAAGTTGGATTGAAAAAATGAACTAAAAATAATTCAATTCCGTCAGCCCTAACAAAAGGTAAAGTTGAAGAAAGAATAAGCAAAATTATGGTTAATGAATAAGCAATAATTCTAAAAACTTTCCTTTTTGTTAAAACCGTGCGCATATAATTATTTTAAAGATTATTGATAGAAAGATTAACAAAAATTTTAATGTTTTTTCTTTTTATTTTTACACTTTTGAGTGTATTATTTAGGCATGAACGAAAAAATATCATTTACTCATTCAATTAAAGATGAAATAGCCTCTCTTGATATTAAAAAATCAGTTGCAAAATCGATAATTGCGGCTTTTATTAAGCTCAATGGCAACATTGTTTTTTCTAATAATCACGATAAGTTAATTTTAAAAACTGAAACACCTTCAACAGCAAAATTTTTATATAAAATTCTTAAGGAAAATTATCCATTTTTGTTAATAAATTTTTCATATTTAAAAAGTATGAAACTTTATAAAGCGACAGAATATTTAATTAACATAAATTCAGATGTTGAGGTTTTGTTCAAAGACTTAAAAATGAAGCTTCTAGAAAATAAAATTCCTTATGAACTTCAAGATAAAGAAGAAAAAATAAAAGGTTATTTAATTGGCACGTTTTTAGCGAGTGGAAGTTGTACTGATCCAGTTTCTTCAAATTATCATCTTGAACTTGTTGTAAATGATGAAGATTACGCTACTTCACTTATCAAAATGATTAATAAAATCAAAAGCGTTAAATTTGATTTTAAAGTCATAAAAAGACGTTCGCGTTTTGTAATTTATCTTAAAAAGAGTGATCAAATTGCTAGTTTTTTAGCTTTTATAAACGCGAACAATTCGTGCCTAGAATTTGAAAATGTTCGTATGGACAGAGATTTTTCTAATTCAACAAATCGTCTTATGAATTGCGATTCCTACAACTTTAAAAAAACAATCGAGAATTCTAAGAAACAAATTGAAGAAATAAAATACATCGACCACAAACTTGGTGTTGATAATATTCAAAATGTAAAATTAAAAACACTTTGTAAGGTGCGACTCAATAACCCAGAAGCAAATTATAGTGAACTTGCTGAGCTTGTTTCAAAAGAACTCGATGAAACAGTATCTAAAAGCAATGTTAATCATCTTTTTATTAAATTAAGAAAAATGGTTGAAACTTATGAAGAAAACGAACACAAACATAACTGATTCTTGCTATCAACTTGGCAAAAGAATTCAATATCTTCGACAATTAAAGAAATGGTCTCAAGAAGACCTTGCTTTAGAGTGTAATATTAATAAAAACTATTTGAGTGATTTGGAAAGAGGAACGAGAAACCCAACTATAAAAGTTTTAATTAAGATAGCAACTGGTTTAGGGATTAGTTTAAGTGAACTTTTTAGAGGTATCGACTTATGATGGAATCAATTAAAAGTGTTTATAAAATCGGACCAGGACCAAGTAGTTCACACACTATTGGACCTTATAATATCGCAAAAGATTTTTTAAATAGGTACCAAGACTTTGATTCGATTGTTGTCGATTTATATGGTAGCCTTGCTCTAACCGGGAAAGGGCATGGCACAGATAAAATTCTTTTAGAAAGTTTTAAAGATTTTCTAACAAAAATAAATTTTCATTTTAGCTTTGATAATATTAATCATCCAAACACATTGGATATTAGTGCGTTTAAAAAAAATGAACTCGTTGCTAAAGAAAGATATTATTCAATTGGCGGAGGCGAAATCGAAAGAAAAGGAGAGAAAAAAGCTCTCAAAAAAATGATTTATCCTTTTGAAACTTTTAATGGGATGAAAAACTATTTAAATAAGAAAGATAATAAAGATATCGCAAAAGTTGTGGATGAATTTGAAGATAATGATATTGATAATTTTCTAGAGAATGTTTTTGAAGCAATGATTCATGAAATTGAATCAAATTTAAATATTGAAGGCTATTTGCCTGGCACACTAGGTGTTAAAAGAGTAGCAAAAGACATTTATCAAAAAGCTTTAAAAGAAAACGACTTATTTGAGAAAAAAGTTTTAATGATTTCAAGTTTTGCATATGCAGCAAGTGAAGGTAATGCGAACGGCGACATAGTTGTTACTTCACCAACATGTGGTAGTTGTGGTGTTTTACCTGCAATTTTATATTATGAATATAAATTTGAAGGAGCAAAAAAAGAAGAAATTATTAATGCGCTAAAAGTTGCTGGTTTAATGACTAACTTTATCAAAAAGAATGCTTCTATAAGCGGAGCAGCTCTTGGGTGTCAGGCAGAAATTGGCAGTGCATCTAGTATTACAGCAACAGCATTATGTTATTTAAAGAAGATGTCTTTATATCAAATTGAGTATGCTAGTGAACTTGCATTGGAACATTTTCTCGGATTAACTTGCGATCCTGTAAATGGCTATGTTCAAATTCCATGTATTGAAAGAAATGGGATTGGCGCTTTAAGGAGTTTGATAAGTTATGTATATGCAAAAGATTTGGCGCCAATTAGAAAAAATAAAGTTTCTTTTGATGAGATAGTAAAAACAATGAAGATAACTGGTGAGAGTTTATCTAAAGACTATAAAGAAACTTCGATAGGTGGTTTGGCTAAAGTTTTGAAAAAGTAATTTATCAAGTTTCTAATTTTGATAAATCCATTAAAAATAGTACTTTTTGTGATTTTTCCTATATTTTTGAAAAAACCTAGGGAAAATTAAAAAAAGTAAGAAAATATTAAAAAAACTCTAGGAATTTATTCTTTTTCTAGAGTTTTTTAATTTTATTAGGGTTTTGCAAGGTTTTTCTTAAAATTAATTATATTTATGTAATGTTAATCTTAATGAATTTAACAAACAAATAACAGTGACGCCAACGTCTGCGAATATTGCAAACCACATGATATATTCAGCAATTGGTAAGTTAGGGATTAATGAAAGTATCATTACGAGAGTTTTTATAAATAAAGCAAATATAATATTTTCATATACAACAACTCTATTTCTTTTAGCGATTTTGAAAACCTTATTGACTTTATTGATATCATCATCCATGATGACAACATCGCTTGAATCAATAGTAATATCACTTCCAATTCCACCCATTGAAATGCCGATGTCAGCGGTAGTTAAACTTGGAGCATCGTTGATTCCATCTCCAATAAAGATTGTTGAACCTTTATTTGAGTTGGCCATTATTGTTTTTAATTTATCAGTCTTATCGAGTGGTAATAAATTTGCATAAAAATTGTCAACTCCGCTTTCTTTTGCGACTGCGTTAGCGATAGATTCATTATCACCAGTGAGCATTACAACGTTTTTTACGCCATTTTTATGATAATTTTTAATAGCCTCTATGGAAGATTCTTTAATTTGATCTTTAATTTCAATGTAACCAAGATATTTATAATCATAAGAAACATAAATTAAAGTGAAAGGGGAATTGATTTTGGAAAATTCAATGTTATTTTCTTTAAGCAATTTAGCGTTTCCAACAAGCAAAATTTTGCCGTTGTAATCGCATTTTGTGCCTCTTCCATCGATTTCCTGATAGTCAGATATTAATTGTTCATTTAATTCCGACTTTTTGTTAGACAAAATTGCTTTTGCGATAGGATGATTTGAGTAATATTCACCATATCTTGCTAGTTCAAGAAGTTTTTCTTCTTCAATTTCTTCTGTTGGATGAATAGAAGAAACAGCAAAGTTACCTTTTGTGATAGTGCCGGTTTTGTCGAGAACTACGTTTTGAACGTTAGACAATTTATCAAGATATACAGAACCTTTTATAAGTGTTTTGATTTTACTTGCTTCCCCGAGGCTTACGAAGTAACTCATTGGAACACTCAGAACAAGTGCACAAGGACAACTAATAACTAAGAAACTAGCAGCAGTTCTGATGTAGTTTAACCATACTTCTTGAGAAGCATAATTAATGAAAAGTGGCGGGAATATCGCAACAATTACTGCAAGAATAATAACAATAGGAGTGTAATATTTTGCAAATTTTGTTATGAATCTTTCAGTGTTTGCTTTTTCTGAAGTAGCATTTTCAACAAGATCGAGCATTTTAGAGACGGTTGAATTATAAAATTCTTTAGTCGCTTTAATTATAAGTGGTGAGCCAAGATTGATGACGCCACTAATGATTTCTTCTCCTTCTTTTACTTTTCGAGGTATGCTTTCTCCAGTCATTGAAGATGTATCAAGCGATGAGCTACCTTTAACAACAATTCCATCAATTGGTACCCTTTCGCCAGACTTAACAATAAATAAATCGCCTATATTTACATCGAAAGGCTCAACTTTTGTTTCAACTCCATCATTATATAAAATGACTTGATCAGGCCTTAAACTAAGAATAGATTTAATAGAATTTCGACTTTTATTAACAGCATATTTTTCAAAGTTTTCACCAATTTGAAAGAATACGACTACCGCCAAGGCTTCAACATATTCTCCAATTGCGAAAGCAGCAATAGTTGCAATTAAAGATAATGTAACTTCATCAAAGAAATTTTTCTTTTTTATTTTGTGGAAAGCTTCAATGAACAAATCATAAGCAACAAGCAAATAGAAGAAAAGTGAAATAGGTAAGATTATCAAGGTGTTTATATCACTATTACCAAGAGATTTTGTACCATACAAAATATGTATAATTAGTAAGATTATAGTAACAATGGTAGAAATTATCAGTGTCGCTAGGTCAAATTTCTTTTTCATTATTTTATCCTCTTGAGAGTAACACCATCTTCAAAATCAGCGCAAATCTCAACTATTTTTTGAAAAATTTCTTTATTTTCAATTTCTAGATCAATTCTTTCAGCTAGAAAATTGATGCTACAAGAAATAACACCCTCTAATTTTTTGATTTTTTCTTCAAGTTTTAAAGCGCAGACTGCGCAATCAATACCACTAAATTTACATACTATTTTCATATTATTTTTCTCCCAAATGTTTACGAGCTGTTTCAATAATCATTAAAACGTGCTCATCATCTAACATATAAATGACGTTTTTTCCTTGTTTTTTGAATTTAACTAATTTGTTAGCTTTCAAAATATTTAATTGATGACTAGCAGCACTTTTTGTAATGTCTACAACATTGCATAAGTCACCAACACAAAGCGGATTGTTTTCTAAAGCACAAAGTATCTTTAAACGTGTAGAATCTCCAAAGATCTTGAAAAAATCGCTTACTGAATAAATTTCTGTATCGGAAATCATCCTAGCTTTAGTTTCTTTTACTTTTTCTTCGTTTACAATTGGTGTATCAACTACCATAATCTTACCTCCGTAAATATTATAGTTGAACAATTGTTCAACTGTCAATCATGAAAATAAATAATTAAAAAGTGGTATTTTTACAAAAAATGCCAGGAAAAATGTAAAAAAGTAATACTTTTTATATAAATTTCCTGGGAAAAATATCATTTTTCTTGGCTTTTTTTGTATTTTTCCTATATTTACAATAAATTATTTTTTACCTATAATTTTTTTGTATGAAAAGCAATGGTATATTGATGGCAATAAGTTCTCTTCCTGGTGATTTTGGGATTGGAGATTTCGGGGAGTGTGCTTATCAATTTGCTGATTATTTAAAAAAAGCAGGCATCAAAATTTGGCAAATCCTCCCATTAAATCCTACTGGATATGGTAATAGTCCATATCAATCAATTTGTGGTCACGCTATTGACTCTATTTATATAGATTTATATGAATTAGAGAAAGAAGAATTGATTGAAAACGTTAAACCTTTCAACAAAAATAAGAAATTTGTTGATTATCAAGCGGTTAGAGAATACAAAGAGAAATTTTTAAAAGAAGCTTTTGCTAATAATAAAGATTTACTCGAAAAACCAGTTTTCAAAAAATTCGTTAAAGAGAATCCTTGGGTAGTAGATTATGCTGAATTTACTATTTTAAGCTTAAAAAATAACTATTTAGATTGGTGGTATTGGGATAAAAAAGAAAGATACGCTCATTATCGCCATGAATTCGACTTCACACCTTATAAAGATGAAATTGATTACATTATTTGGTGTCAATTTGTCGCTTTTAAACAATTTAAAAAGTTAAAAGAATACATTAATAAGCAAGATATTCAATTAATGGGCGATATTCCATTCTATGTTGGTGGAAATAGTAGCGATTGTTGGGCAAATCAAGATGAATTTAAACTTGATGAAAACGATATCCCTGAAGAAGTTGCTGGCGTACCACCAGATTATTTCTCCGTTACTGGTCAAAGATGGGGAAATCCAATTTATGATTGGGAATATATGAAAGAAGATGGCTTCACTTTCTGGATGGAAAGAATTGAATTTGCTGCCTCTTTGTTCGACATTATTAGAATTGATCATTTTAGAGCTTTTGATACTTATTGGGCTGTTGATAGAGATTGCGATACTGCCATTATTGGTGAATGGAAAAATGCATATGGTGATGAATTATTCCATATGTTGTTTGAAAAACACCCAGATATTAAAATCATCGCTGAAGATTTAGGTGATTTATTCCCTAGTGTTTTGAAATTACGTGATAAATATCACTTAAAAGGTATGAATGTCCTTGAGTTTACCCTATTTAATCCAGAATTTAAAGTTGGTGAAAATCAAATTATTTATTCAGGAACTCATGATAATGACACACTTCGCGGATGGTATAAATCCTTAAAAGAAAACGAAATTGAACTTTTAAAGATTATTTTAAGACGAGAAGGAATTAAAGGAAGAAGTATAAAAGATAAATTATTTAATTTAATTTTCTCTTCAGTTTGTGAAATTGCAATTATTCCTACTCAAGATTATTTATGGAAAGATAATGAAGCTAGAATGAATGTGCCAGGAACACTTGGAGGTTCAAACTGGGCTTATAGAATGCCAGATTTTAGTGAATTTATCGAAGTTATTCCATATATTAAAAACTTAAACAAGAAATATAACCGATAGATGAAAAAAATTGCATTGATTTCTCTTGGTTGTGCCAAAAACCAAGTTGATAGTGAAGCTATTTTAGCGCTTTTTAAAAAGCCTTATTTTGAGATTACAAATTCTTTAGAGGATGCCGATGCAATTATTATTAACACTTGCGGATTTATTCTTAGTGCTAAAGAAGAGAATATCAATACGATTTTAGATGTTATTGAATATAAGAAAAAGACGATTGTTATCGGGTGCCTGGTAGAAAGATATTTAGAAGAACTCAAAAAAGAAATTAAAGAAGTTGATTTATGGATTCCTTTTAAAGATGAATATCAAAAACTTCCAGGATTAATTTCTGAGCTTTTTGATGATGAAGTTAAACTACCAAAATTTGATATTACTAATCGAGTAAACGACGATAAAGTTGTTACTTATTTAAAAATCGCAGAAGGGTGTGATAAGTTTTGTGCCTATTGTGCCATACCTTATATTAGAGGAAGATTTACCTCTTATCCTATTGAAGAACTAGTAAGTTATGCTAAAAAAGTAGTTGAAAGTGGAGTTAAAGAAATCGTTTTAATTGCGCAAGATCCAACAAGTTATGGTAAAGATTTTAAAGAAAAAAAGTTGAGATTAGTAGACTTATTGAGAGAAATAGAGCAAATTGATGGTTTGGAATTTATCAAAACTTTATATTTATATCCTGAAGGAATTGATGATGAATTAATCGAATTTATTAAGACTCACAAAAAGTGTTCACATTATTTTGATATACCTCTTCAACATATCAATAATAAGATTTTAAAAGCAATGAATCGTAGAAATACAATGGAAGAAATCGTCGAACTTATCGCTAAAATTCGTCGTGAAATTCCAGATGCGATTTTACGAACAACATTAATTGTTGGTTTCCCAGGAGAAACTAAAAAAGAATTTGATGAACTTCTTGAATTTGTAAAAGAAGTTAAATTTAATCATTTAGGTTGCTTTACTTATTCGCGAGAAGAAGGCACAAGATCTTATTCTTTACCTCATCAAGTTAGAGAATCGACAAAAATTAAAAGAAAAACAATTATTATGGAAGAACAAGCTAAAATTAGTTATGAATTAAATAAAAAGATGATTGATAGAGTTTTTGAAGGCGTAATTATTGAAAAGAGAAAAAACGAATATTTAATTAGCTGTGATTTTAATGCTCCAGATGATGTTGATGGGAAAGTAATACTTAAAAAAGAAAAAGAACATAAATTAGGTGATATAGTAAAAATTAAAATTACTAACGCTTTTGTTTATGATTTAATGGGTGAAGAAATTTAATTTTAAAAATTAATATTATCTTAATATTTGCCGAAAAGACACGATTATTATCGTGTTTTTTTGATTTAAGAAAATATATTTTTAAAATTTCTTAAAAAATTTTTTAACTTTTTTTGAAATGACATCCTTCGTATTAAGTGAAAGGAGGTTAAAAGCGTTAGCCAAAACAATTGATGGTTTAGAAATTTGTTTTGAATTAAAAAGAAATTTAACTCAATCTTTGATTTAACCGCGTGCGATTGGCGCGCTTAAGGTCGAATAGACTAAGCAATTAATTTTGCACAATTTTGCCAGATTTTAAATTTAATGGCTTTTATAAAAATTATTGATAATAAAGATTTATCTAAGATTGAGTTAAAAAGTGTTTAATAACAGAAAGGAGAATTAAAAACATTGCGCGTGATTGACGCGTTTAAGGTCGAATAGACTAAGCAATTAATTTTGCACAATTTTGCCAGATTTTAAATTTAATGGCTTTTATAAAAATTATTGATAATAAAGATTTATCTAAGATTAAGTTAAAAAGTGTTTAATAACAGAAAGGGGAATTAAAAACATTGCGCGTGATTGACGCGCTTAAGGTCGAATAGACTGAGCAATTAATTTTGCACAATTTTGCCGGATTTATGTATTTAGAAAATAGTTATTTAAAAGTGGATGAATATCGTATTTATCCAAATAAAGAAGCGAAGAAACTTCTTGATAGAGAGTTTGATTTTTATTATCGTCTAAGAGAATATTTAATTAAAAAGATGTGTGAAAGATTTAATATCACACGTTTTGATAAATGGCTTCTTAGACCAACAGAACTTAGACCTTTTATTCTAGGCATTATTAAAAATTTTAGGAAAAGTACTAAGTATAATTTTTCAAAGTATTTTACGGAAGATCATTTTGATTTTGCAGCTAAATCAATATTCTATTTATATGAATATAAAAAGATTAAACCTCGTGGGGTAATTGATAAGAAAAATTTTATTGATGTAGAGCGCCATACTATTTGTCTATCCCCCAAAAGCCTAAACTTAAAATGGAACAGAGCTGTGTTTTCAACCGGGACTAAAGCAGCTATTAGACCTAAAAATAAAGAATTTAGGTCATACAAAAACATGTATATCACTCGAGAAAATGGGAAATATACAATCCACTGTCATTATTACAAAGCTAAAATTAAATTACCTTACGAGGCATTAGCATGTGGAATCGATCTTGGAGTTAGAACAAATTTTACAATTTTTGACTCTAATGGAAATGTCACTCAGATAAATATTAATCGAGATGTGATCGATAAGAACATTGATAAAATAGTTTTTTATCAAAGAACGATAAAGGAAATATTAAAGAAAAATGGCAATGTTTTAAGTAAAAACGTTGCAAAACTTAGACAAAAAGTTACGAATTGTTACGAAAGATTACATAGAAGTAGAACATATCAATACAATAGAGTGGCTGATTTAATCTGCCGAAAATACAAATATATTTGTATAGAAAGCATTTCTTTAGACAGTTTACATAAAAAATATGAAATGAGGACACAATATAACAAATATTCATTTTCTGAATTTCAACACGCGCTCGAACATCGAGCAGAAAGGTATGGAAGAATTATTTGTTGGGCCGATCGATTTTATAAATCATCACAAATTTGTTCTAGTTGTGGAGTCGTTCATAAAGAAATGAGAAACGAGAGCAATTTTAAAGAAATGTTTGATTGCGAATGTGGACTTCATGTAGATCGCGATATAAATGCCGCGAAAAATTTATTACATTATGTTTATGAAAAAATGAATCTAAAAGACGAATTAAATAAAGAAACAGGGAGCAATGATAAAGTCGAACACTTTAAACAACTATCTTTATTTGATTTTTCTGAAGATTCTATCAAAAATTAGACTCTCTTATTAAAAAGTTTACGAGTTTTCTCTGAAAACGAGTCCATCTGCAAAAGAAAGGACTGGCACCACTTGAAAAAAAGAGCTGATTGCTCAGCTCTTTATATTCAATGTGGTGCCAGTTAGAAGAATCGAACTACTAATAAATCCTTACCATGGATCCGTTATACCATTTAACTAAACTGGCTAACTTCATAATCATAATCGAAAATGAAACAAACTGCAACACTAAAATGGTATAACGGCCCCATGCTTTCGGTATTAGTAGTTCGATTCTCATCACACTTTCTTGTCAAATTTTTCTGAGAAAAATTTAAAAATTAACTTAGTTAATTTTTCACTTTAATGTAATAAATTAAACTTGCAAACTTTAAATAAGTAAAAATGGAGTGAACACTTATTTTAAGTATGTGTCAAAAGTTGTAATATATTTCCTATAGGAGATAACTAACTATGAAAATTGCTTTAATTGCTCATAATCAAAAAAAGCCTGACATGATTGGACTTTGTATTAAATATAAGGATGCTCTTGAAGGACATGAACTTTTTGCCACAGGAACTACCGGAAAACTAGTCTCTAATGCAACTGATTTAAAAATTAAATGCATGAAAAGTGGACCACTTGGCGGAGATCAACAAATTGGTTCAATGATTGCAGATAGTCAACTTGATCTTGTAATCTTTTTGCGTGATCCATTAACAGCTCAACCTCATGAACCTGATGTTAATGCATTACTTAGACTTTGCGATGTTACAAATACTCCTTTAGCTACAAATTTATCAAGCGCTCATATTATGCTTGATGCAATTAGACTTGGTGCGTTTGTTTCTCACGTTAAAGATATTGATAAAGATTAATTAAATTTATTAAATGTTGATAAACATGCGGAATTTATTAATCTTATCAGATTTTAAATTCCGCTTTTTTAATATATATAAAGATAAAAATTTACATCTTTTAGGAATAATTTTTACGTTTACATTTTGCAAAAATCACTAAATAAATTTATTTATAAATCTTTATAAATATAGTTAAAAAAGCACTTAGCAATGTTAAAATAATAGAGATAGTTTTTTGGAGGAGCGCCAATGAATAATGCCTTAAAAATTTCAATGGAATACTTGGAAAAAATCAATTATTCTTTATTAAATTCTGGTAAAAAAGTTATTGAAAATATTATTTTTGAAAATGATAGTGATGAAGATTGTAAAGATTTAATCTGTAAAATTTCTTTTCTACCTGAATTTTTGGCTCCGATAAGTTTTGGCATCTCTTTTATTGGTAAACATCAAAAAATTAAAGAAGAAAATATTGTCGCTCCAATTAATTTTGATTATTTTTATTCGTTAAATGAATCTTTTGTTGCTTCTATTGTCATTGAACTTTTTAA
>CALVRY010000018.1 GCA_944358755.1 uncultured Bacilli bacterium | reverse complement strand
ATGTTCATCAAGATAAAAAACGCCAGTTTCTATATAGCCAAGTTTCTTATAAAAATTCATCGCTTGTTTTTGTGAAGAAAGAACTATTTTCTCTCCACCAACTTCTTTAATTTTGTTTTCTACTTCTTGTAAGATAATCTTCCCATATCCTTTGGCACGATACTCTTTTAAAACGGCTATTCTACCAATATGATAATCCTCGTTTTCTTTATAAAATCTACCAGTCCCAATTGCCACATTATCTAAAAATAAAACCATATGAGTTGCAATATTATCAATAGTATCAAATTCTTCTTTAAAATGTTGTTCTTTAACAAAAACTTCTTCTCGAATTTCTCGAGAATATCCAGATAGATCATTAAAAAATTTCCAAGTTAATTCAGCCATTACTTAATTATAATAAGATTGTTTTCATTATTTTTGTATTCAGAATATTCATTGAAATTATCTTTTGCAAAATCTGAAAATAATTTTCTCATTTCCTTGCCTACTCTTTTAGTTTCTTTATCATCTACTGATTCAAAATGAGTATTGTAATCAAACAAAACCGGCACATCACAAGCATGGAATGTTTCTACTCCTAAATCTTCACAAGTTGGTGAAACATAACGATATTGATAGCGATATGCTTTTCCTTTATAAGTTGAAAGAATTTTTAATAATGGACCAAGATAAATATGATGTGTTAAAGCAATACTTGCTCTATAGCGATAGCTTTCTTTACCTTTTCTAGGCTTCAATTTAAATATTTTAACCATAAAAGGTAAGACAAAATCAGGAATATCTAATAAAAATAAGTTTCCTTCGTTAATAACGTTACCAATTAATAGTGGTTTAGTCGATTTTTGTATCAATTTCATTGGCTCATCAACTAAAAGCTCGCCATCAATAGTTGGTGAAAAAGGACAGCGTAACTCTCCCTTACGATATAAATAATTACCAATTTGTTTATTTGCTTCTACTATAATTTCAGGTTTTAAATTATATAAATCCATATAATTATTTTTAGAAATCCCTAGATATTTAAGATATCTTTTAGCAATTTTTGCACTTTCTTCTTTGGTAAAATAATGTTCTGAAACAGGAGACATCGCAATCGCTTTATTAAATAAATGTTCACATTCTTCAATACACATCAAATATAAAACCGAAGCTCCACCAGCAGATTGACCAAAAATTGTGATATTATTTGGATTTCCTCCGAAATTTTCGATATTTTCTTTAACAAATTCTAAAGCTAAAATTTGATCTCTAATTCCATTATTATAGTCAAATTTATCACCTAAAAATTCTAAATTAGAATATCCATATAAATTAAGTCGATAGTTAAAAGTTACTAATATGCAATTTGTTTCATTAGCAAAGTCTGAACAATCATATTCAATTTGATTAGTGCCTTCAATTTTTAAACCACTTCCGCCAGTTGCAAAACTACCTCCATAAATCCACACCATGACAGGTAATTTTTTAGTGCTATCATTTATAGATTTAGGCAGATAAATATTAAGATATAAACAATCTAAAGAATTATTACCAACACTAAATGTTCCTTTTCTTTGAATTGGATTAGCTTTTGGTGTATCTGCTTTATAAACTCCACTCCATTTATCTGGTTTTTGAGGGCGTGCAAACATTAATTCGCCAAGAGGTGGCTTAGCAAAAGGGATTCCTAAAAAACGAAATCCTTTTTCATTTTCAATTCCTAAAATTTTTCCTAGCGTTGTATCGACTAATTTTTCCATATCATTTATCTAAATATACAATTTTAATCGCTTCAGAAAGTAATTTTGTAAAATTAATTTCGCTCTTTTTAGCTTCGATTATAACTTCTTCATCGCTGATCTTATTTTTACTCATACCACAAGCAAGATTAGAAATAAAAGTTATACCTATAGTTTTGATTCCTTGGTGATTTGCGACAATAGCTTCAATCGCGGTTGACATGCCAACAGCATCAGCTCCCATATTTCTCATCGTTTTAATCAAAGCTTTAGTTTCAAATTGAGGACCTGGATATTGCATGAATACACCTTTATGAACAGGAATATTAAGTTCAAGACCTTTTTCGTAAACTTTCTCATTTAAACTAGAAGAATATGGGTCAGACATGTCAGGGAATCTTGTACCAATTCTATCATCATTTTCTCCTCTTAATGGACTAGGCATAAAACAATCAATGTGATCATTAATAATCATAAAATCACCTGGTTTATAATCAAAATTAACTCCACCTGCAGCGTTAGTTAAGATTAAATGTTCAATTCCTAAAAAGCCCATTAAACGGATGTGTCTTGTTACTTCTTCGCTAGAAAAACCTTCATAGTAATGGACTCTTCCTTGCATTAAAACAACAGGAATATCATCAAAATAGCCAAAAATAAATTTACCTTGATGAGCAGGATTTGTTGAACGTGGTAAATTTGAAATTTCGCTATAAGGTATGCTTACAACAACTTTAACATTATTAACAAAATTACCAAGTCCTGTACCTAAAACAACACCAACTTTAGGCACAAAATCAGTTACTTTTCTAACTTCACTTACCATTAATTTATAGTCTTCTAATTTTAATCCCATATGTTCGCCTCAACTAAAATTATTATAAAAATAAATCGGTCAGAAAGATATTATTTTTTGCAAAATTTGCTCTTTTTTTCTGAGTTTAAATATTGTAAAAACTAGAATAATTTATCAAAAACCTTGCAAATCTCAATTATTTTTGTGTTTAAGTAATTTTGCTAAATTAAAAAGGGCATTTTATTTTGCCCTGATTAATTAATTGTATAAGTTTGATTAATTACATCGTTTTGATGTTGTTCGATGTAAGAATTCATTGTATCTAGTGTAAACTCGCTTCCTAGATCAACTAGGTCTAATTTAGCACCTAAGCCAATAGTTAATAAGACTTTAATATCCAATCCAACATCAAGTCCACTTAATGTCTTAGTTTCATCATTTACGTAAACTTTAAGATTTAAAGTATCAAACATGTTCATTTTGGTTAATTCGAATAAATTTAAATCGAAATTGAAGAATGGATTTTCAGAATTTTCATTATATGAATACCGACTAATTAAATTTTCGTACTTAATTGTAGAACCAGATGATTCACTATCACTACTGCTTCCGTTACCAATTAAATCAAGTATAGTATCATTAAAACCAAGTACCATATCGCAAAGATAATAAATGATATTATCTAAGAAATAACTTGATTCTACTTTTGCATATGTTTCATAGGTTTTCCAATCTCCCCAGAACCAGCCTTCTCTATACTCTTCTTTTCTATTTATATAGAAATAGCCATCTTTATAATAGAGTGATGCTCTTCTGTTTTCGTTATTCCATTGTCCGCTTTCACCACCATTTAAAACTGAAATAATAGGAATATTTGTAAGTTCTACCGCAACACTTACGTTACCTTTTTCATTTAGAACTTTAACATCAATTGGGATATCCTTGTTGTAGTCTCCAAAAAGACCAAAGTCAATATTAATATTAGCACTTCCGCTAAAATGATAATGGTTATAAACAGAAGTATTTATACCTAATCTAAGTAAAACAGCTAAACTATCAAATTCTATATAAACGTCTTGTGGATCAAGTCTTGTATTCTCTAATGAATCATCAAATCTTGATAAACTTGCTTCAAAATTGAATGTATTTTCGCCAACTTTAAAATCTTTAACTTTTATTCCTTTTAAAATGGATACTCTGTCGTCAGCACCTCTATCATAATTAATCTCAATGTTGATAACATTATCTAAGCCAAGTAAACCACCATAGATACCAAGTTCAATTGCGTTATCACTAACATTTAAAGAATCAATTAATCCTATCTCGAATAATTTTCCATAATCACCGCTATTAATTGCATCCATTAATGGTAGTGATGACATGTTATTTAATAAATCGCCAAATAATTCATAGAAATGATCATCTTTATTGTTTAAGATTTCGCTTACCATATCGAATACATCTGTAAAGAAATTACTAGAAAATCTACCTTTCATTGCTTCATTATAAGCAAAGAGGATTTCATCATAACTTCTCATATCAACTTTGATATTGTGAGCATAGTTTGCTTTATCAACTAAATTCAAATTACCGTATCCAAATTGGCCATCAAGGTCAAATTGTAAACCGCCATTTATTGAAATGTCCTGTGTTTCAACAACAGAATCATCGACATTAGCCTTAAAATCAACTCTAAATTTACTTTCTTGTGACAAACCTTCGAAAGCATCAATCAAACATAAAGCTGGGTCAATTGCAGTATATTCGCTTTCGACAAAATTAACTGGACTATATTCTTTTGTTGATAAATTAATATCAACTGTGTAGCCATTGATCATTAAATCATTGATAGAAATCCCTTTGAATGTTGTCTTATCAAAACCAATATCTAAAATGATATCGCCGACTTCTAATCCAAATGAGTCAATATTTAATGTAACTTTAACGGATTCGCTTGTAACATCAATCTTTTTAATGAAGTTATTTGCAGTTGTTAAATTATTAATAATTTCGTTAATATCAACGCCTTGCATTACTCCTGATAAATCACCAAGAGAATTGCTTAGCAAAACATCCCCAACTTTTGTTAAAACATAGTTAATTAATGTATTAATGCTTTGACCTTGGATTTTGAATTTAAGATTATTGTAGTCAACAATTAAATTGCTATTTTGATAACCTAATTTAAATTCATGAGTGCGTTCACGACTTGTTTCAATAACTGCTCCATCTAAAGAAAGGGAAGATAGAGCTTTGTCATATGATAAATCTGCATCAAAAGTTAAGTAAGGATTATCTAAATGATTAATATCAACATTTAAGTTTAATGTATTGTTATCTTTTGAAAACGTATTGTAAATAACATTAATTAAATCAAATGTTGGAGCAAAATCTTGATATTCAAGTATATTTGGAGTTGTAAATTCTAATTCACCTTCAAAGTTTTGATCAACATCAAAATCTAAATAGATATATGTGTCTTCAAAATAAAATTTATCAGTTCTTACACCAGTAAAGTTATAATTTTCATCACTCTTTAAATAAAGATTAATTTCTTCACTTAATGGTAAAGTAAAGAAATAACCATTAGGAGCTTTTTCCGGCTCCATTGAATTTACTTTTTCAATAATTCCATTTAAATCAATATTTGTAATTTCTTCTGGAAGAGCAATATCAACTCCATAATTTGGAATCATTTCAACAAAATCTAATAAGGATTGTGTTTCAAGGAATAACTTAGCTTGTTCAAAATCGAAGAAAATTTTACCTTGATAATAATTTAAATCGCCATGAAGTTTGGTACCATTTAGTTCAACATCTGCACCACCTTCAAAACGAATGTTGTCTAGATTTGTTGTATCAATGGAAAGATTTCCATCAACTTTTACATCAACTGTCTTGTTATCAACGGTAGTAACTTCAATTCCACCATTAATTTTAGCGTCATCAATACTTACTAAACTATTAAGTAAGGCTTGTTGTGGACTTAAAGAAGGTTTTTCAACGTTTCCGTTTTGATTATTTCCGCCATTATTTCCGTTATTTGCAGGGTTTTTATTTAAAGCAGAGTAATCAAAAAAAGCTGCAAATGCTACTCCCGCAGAAACAACTAAAGTGCTGGCCCAAATTGTTACTTGTTTAAAAATAGGTTTCATAAGTTAATTTACTCCTCGTAATATATAGTTTCATCGAAATTTGGCACATCGTTTGGACTATCATAAATGTGATAAGTTTCAGTTAAAGTTGCACTAGTTGCGGCTTCGATAATATACCAAACTTTATAATTCTCAGTTACGTTCATTTCTTGTAAGTTGAGTTCGTTATCAATAGTAAATTCAAGATGAACATTCTCAAATTCTGGTGCTCTTGATAAATTAGACATTTTTACCATTTGTTTAACATAATTTACAACGCTATAAACTGGGTCTAAGTCTAAACTAATTAAATATCCGCTATCGGTTTTTTCAACCTTTGATGTATCTAATGTGGTTTTTTCAGAAATTACATAAATTACTGGTGAATTCATGTTTTTTCCCCAAGTATCTTTATATTGTTCGCTAGTTAATGTTTCTTCTGTTCCATATTTTCCGCTAACATTTTTATCGCCAAGTACTACTTCGCCATTATAGATATCAACTTTTTCATCAGTTTCATAAAATCTTTTAGCGGTTTTAACCATTGTTGAATGAGAAATACTTTCAGTAAAAAGTTCTCCATCATTTTTTATGTTTCTACCATATGTTTTTTGATTAACGCCCATTGCTAATGCAGAAGATTTGACATCACTACTTGTATATTTTTCTTGTGAATATTTATAAATTGCAATATTTGCTAAATCATTTGCTGAATAAGATAATGGGTCTTTCTTGTTTTCTATATAATCTTTATATAATGTTTCTTGATCATCTTGAAGTCCATCAGTATTGATATTTGAGTAATCTGTTCCAGATGGTGAAAAGGCACCAGCCAAAAAATAGCCAGAAATACCACCTACACAAAGTGCAGCTACAATTCCTGAACAAGTAACTATCGTTCTTTTACTTGGCTTTTTCCAAAAACCTTTTTTTGTGTTTTTTTCTTCGTTCATACTAGCCTCTTGCGGATTATACTTTACAGAAAACGCCAAAATTAATCACGATAACATGAAAGAACTAAAAAGAGAGTTCTCTCTCAAACTCTCTTTTTAAGAGAATTGCATATTTTTTTAATTTAATGTAGAATTATTGCATGGAAGAAAACAAAAATATTAGACAAATTGTCGCAAAAAACCTTGCAAATCTCAGGAAAAATAAAAAAATTACACAAAGTGATCTCGCTGAGAAATTTGGATACAGCGATAAAGCGGTTTCAAAATGGGAAAATGGAGATACATTACCAGATATTGAAACTTTATATCAACTTTGTGAATTTTATAATGTTAGTTTAGATTTTATAGTCTCTCCTGATAGTTTTGAAGACAAAATAAAATACATCAAACACATGAATAAAGCAGTCATTATCAATAACTCGTTAATTGAAACTCTCTACTGCTCTTTTGTTTGGATTTTAGCAACTATTATTTATATTTATTTGCTCATTTTTTCTCAATTTGATTTTTGGCAAATTTATATTTGGGCTCTCCCAGCAACTGGTTTGGTTGGTTTTCTATTTATGAAAGTGTGGAAAAACAAGATATATAATTTTGTTGTTTCAACTTTCTTCTTTTGGACATTAACTATTGCTGCTTACATTCAATTTATTGAATACAATATTTGGCCACTTTTTGTTTTAATGATTCCAATTCAGGTTGCGCTAATTCTTAGAATTGCAATTAATGATAAACTTAAAATAATCAAATAGTTTGTATTTTTAAAAAACAAAAATTTTCTATCATTTTTTGATTCACCCTTATTTTTTAGTGCTACAATAAAAGTATCTAGAAATGAAATAAAAAACATTCCTAAAAAAGTTTTTCTCTAATAATGTAGGAGGTGAAAATTAGGTATGGAGAAAGCAAAACATTACAAAGTAGGAACGGAAGAACAACAGCTTTATTTAAAGGACTATAATATCGCTCCTAAAGGCTGTGCGTTCCTCGAACCAGGGGTTTATGCAAAAGATGCTAAAGAATTCGTCGCTTTTAACATCGCTAAATCTTTTTATCAAGTTTACCCTGAAGTCTTTAATTTGCCTTACATTGCAAAGAAAGTTGGACTTAAAGAAGATGAAATAAAAAGAAGAATTAAAAGAATGTATGATGAACGACTCTTTATGCTCGTTTCAAATTCTTACGTTGGAATCATGGGTTTTGGTCTTTATTATTGGGTAGTTAAATTAAAAGATGACACTACCAGAGAAGAAAGAGAAGCCTTAACCAAATGGATGCAAGATAATGATCAAATTTGCACCGGTTATATGATGGAAGAAGGTGGAGATTTTGACTACTTCAACGGAAATCATATGAGAAATCTCGACAATTTAGTCTATGGAGTCTTAGACAAATTTAGATTTAATAGATGCGTCGAATATGTTCATATTTTACCAATTAGAAGATTAGTTAGAGAATCCCACGTCAATATGTTTGACGCAAAAGAAAATGTTGGGCACTACTTCTGGTCAGATGAACAAAAAGAAAAAGTCTTAAAAATTCAAAACAAAATGGATAAATATGATTTTGCAATTATTGATGCGATAAATAATTGTGAATCAGTTGGTGACATGTTTGATTATGATGTTTTAGCTCGCCTTTCAGGGCTCGATGCCAAAGAGATGAAAGAAGACATAATTAAAATAGTCGATGAACAAAAAACAATTATTCCAATGATTTATTTTAACTATGCAAGTTTAGGTCTTAAACTTCATTTCTTCGTTGTCTCACTTTTCCAAAACACTCCAACTTACAGGGCTGAACAAATTTGTGATGAGTTAGCTCAAGACCCAGCTTTTGAAAATATCTTTGATTGTTCTGATGGACACCATAATTATGTTCTTTCAGTTTATGATGGAATCACTGATATTGATAAAATTAGACAAAAAATATTAGGGTATGGCGAGGTTATTGAGGTATTAGAAGCTGATTCTCCTCGTCAATTTAGAAGACGGACTTGCCGTTTAGACGATAAAAATGGTTATTATGAAGAATGCATTTTTACCGATGATGTCTTACTTGACCGTAGTAAAGAATAGGAGGTAAAAGTGATATGAAAATTTTAGAAGCTAGAGATTACGTAGTTAAAAATTTAAAATATGCACTTAATCCTCAATCTATTGCTGTTGTTGGTGCAAGTAGATATCCAACAAAAGTTGGTTATAAAGTCGTTTACGAACTTATGAAATGGGGATTTAAAGGCGAAATCTATCCAGTAAATCCACGTGCTAAAGAAATTCTTGGCAAAAAATGTTATCCAACATTAAAAGACGTTGATAAACCAGTTGATTTAGTATTTGTTGCGGTTCCGGCACATCTTGTTACATCTATCGTTAACGACGCAATTGCAATAAAAGCAAAAGTTTTAGTTGTTGCAACAAGTGCTTTTAAAGAAATCGGTAGAGAAAAACTACAAAACGACATTGTCGAAACTTGCAGAAAAGCTAAACTTCCATTAATTGGACCAAACCTTGTTGGACTTGGTTCACCTTATGAACACTTTAATTGTGGTTTCATACCTTATTTACCAGTTGAAGGACCAATTGCAATGATTTCTCAATCTGGAGCAAATTTACTTGCAGCTTTAGGCACAAGTCAAGCCGAACATTTTGGAATGTCTTTCTTTGTAGGTCTAGGAAATAAAGCTGATGTTGATTTTGCTGAATTTATTGAATTTGCAGGACAAGATGAACACACAAAATGTCTATCGATTTATATTGAAGGCTTGGATTCACCTGAAGCTTTTATTAAAAGTTGCAAAATGGTTGATAAACCAATTGTTGTAATTAAAGTAGGTGGCAGTAAAATTGGTGTTAAAGCTGCATTTGCTCATACTGCTAGCGAAAATCCAAATAGTGATGATTATTACGATAAAATTATTCATGAAGCAGGCGCAATTAGAGCAAAAACACGGCAAGAATTTCTCGATGTTTCACTTGCTTTAGGTTATTTGCCACCATTAAAAGGTGATAGAGTTGTCATGATTACAAACGGCGGAGGCGCAGGACTGTTGAGTTGTGACCATTTTGAAAGACTTGGTATGCCTTTACATGAATTAAAAGAAATTTCTCCTGCTCTTGCTCAAAGAATTAGAGCCTATATGCCAATGTTTGGTTCGCCATTAAATCCTGTTGATATTTCTGGCACAGCTAACGTCATTCAATATAAAGGTGCCTTCCAACAAGCCTTAAGAGATCCTAATGTTGATGGTGTTTTAGGCGCCATTTGTCCAACCGCTGTTACTGATGTACTTGGTGTAGCAAAAGCTGCAATCGAAGTTTATGAATCAACCAAAAAACTCAACAAACCATTTATAATGATTTGCCAAGGTGGACAAGAATGTCATGAAGCAATTAAGCTTTTAAGAGAACATGGAATTCCAGCTTATCCAACCGCTGAGCAAGCAGTTAATGCAATGGTTGCTCTTTATAATTACGGCAAAAATAAATAGTAAATAAGTATATGGTTTAAAGACTTCATCTAAAAATGGTGAAGTCTTTTTTTCTAATTTAAAATTTATCATCTACTAAAAATGAGATTCCTTTAGCTATTCTTTCGTTTGAATTTTGAAAATGATTACCTTCGTTAAATTCAAAATAAACTTCATTTACTTTACTTTTAAAACAGTTATAAATCTCTAAAGTTTTCTCTTCTACGCTTGATAAAAATATATTTTTTGCATGTTTTTCTTTATCGCCTAAAGATAAATAAATTTTAGGAAAACCCTGCAAATCCCTACTATTTTTAATAAAACTAGCAAAATCTGGATACCATAACGAGCCAGAAATAGATGCAATTTTTGAAAAATATTTCGTTTCAAAAACTGAATAAATTGCAAAAAGTCCAGCTAAGGAATAACCAACTAAATAGTTTTCTTTGCTCAAAATATTGGCTTCAATTTTTACTTTAGGTATTAAAGCACTTACTAAAAATTTTAAATAATTTTTAGCATTTCCTTCAAAATCTTTCTCGCCTTTAAAAATAGATTTTGTTCTATAAGGCGTTAAATCATCATTCCAATTCAAGTTATAAATATAAAGCAAGTTAAAAAAATTTGTTGTAAACTTTTTAATCTCTTTAACCAACTCTTCGAATTCATCTTCAAATGAATTAACAACTACTAAAGGTGCGTTTTCTTCGCTTTTGTAAACTTTATATTTAATGTAATCGAAATGACTACTATTCATCTTTATTAATAGAATTAAAGAAATTTAAATCACTTGAAAGTCTTAAATCACCTCTTGGAGACAAAGATACTGAACCAACTTTTGGACCATCTGGGATACAACTTCTCTTAAATTGTTGTGTGAAGAATCTTTTCATAAATAAATTTAAAGTATCTTTAATATATTTTTCATCTAGATTTGAAAAAGCAATTTTAGCAAGCTCAAAGATTTTTTCTTTAGTAAACGAATTTCTTATAAAGTTATATAAGAAGAAATCGTGTAAATCATATTTCCCCAAAATTTGTTCAGTTTTTTGACCAATATTTTTGTCACTTGATGGAACTAGTTCAGGAGAAATAGGAGTTTCAATAATATCATTTAATACTTTTTTAAATTCTGGGTGTTCTTCGCCATAATCTTCAAGTAAAACCTTAATTAATGTTTTTGGAACGCTTGAATTTACTCCATACATCGACATATGATCACCATTATAGGTGGCAAAACCAAGTGCAATTTCGCTTAAATCACCTGTTCCAATAACAAGTCCATTAACCATATTTGCATAATTCATTAAATATAATGTTCTAATACGAGCTTGAGTATTTTCATAAGCAACATCATATAAATCTAATGGATGTTCTAAATCTTTTAAATGCATTGTAGCAAGTTTTGAAATGTTAATTTTCTTGTAACTTAAATTAAATGCTTTTAGTAAATTTTTAACATTTTTAAATGTTGTATCAGAAGTTGCAAATCCAGGTAAAGTTAATATATGAATATTAGCTTTATCTAAATTTAACATTTTATAAGCTTCATAAATCACAACAAGAGCGAGTGTTGAATCAAGTCCACCACTAATTCCAATAACTGTATCTTTGAAATGGCTATTGTAAAGACGAGTTGCAAGACCTTTCGCTTGTAAACCAATAATTTCAAGCGATCTTGCTTTTCTTTCGCTCTTATTTTGAAGAATAAATGGATATGGATTAACTTTTTGAGGTAAAAGATTTAAAACTACTTCATCATTTTTCTTTATATAAATAAATTCTTCATCACTAGTTTCTTCAAAAGAACTCTTATATTTTAACCTGTCATTTAAAATACGATTAATATCAATTAACCCGATAGTTAAGCCTTTTTTATCGATATTTTCTTCAATGATGTGACCCGAAGAGGCGATAATTTGATGACCTGAAAAAATGACATCTTGAGTAGATTCACCAAATCCACTTGAACAATAAATATAGGCACAATAATTTTTTGCAGATTGGGTTTTAACAAGTGCTTTTCGATAATCTCTTTTTCCAATAATTTCATTTGATGCGGATAAATTAACAATGACATTTGCGCCTTTTAAAGAGAGCAAATTTGAAGGAGGATTAATAACCCATAAATCTTCACAAATTTCACAACCAATTTTCATTTCACCAAGGTCAAAAATTAAATTAGTGCCGAAATTTGTTTTTCCGTTATCTATAAAAACTTCAGTGTTTTTAACGTTTTTCCCTGCAGAAAACCATCTTTTTTCATAAAATTCATTGTAATTTGGGATGTATGATTTTGGAACAATACCGAGAATTTTATCTTTAACTAAAGCAAAAGAAACATTATAAAGTTTATCAAGATGAGAGAAAATTCCACCAACAAAAGCAATCATTGATTCAGGAATCACACTTGTAATTTCTTTAATCGCTTTAAACTCATCTTCAATCAATTCTTGATGAAAAAATAAATCTTGAGCGGTATAGCCTGTTAAAGCCAGTTCTGGAAAAGCCAAAACATTTACTTCTTTATCTGAAGCTTCTTTAATTAAGGTAATGATTTCTTCCTTATTTTTCTTAACATCTGCAACGTGAGTAATAAAATTTCCGGTTGCTACTTTGTAAAATCCATATTTTGATTTCATAAACATCCCTCGCTTTTTAATATATCAATTACATAAACATAAGTAAGTTTTTTTAACTCATTAATATCTTTGTTTTTAATTGCTTCACGAATTTTTGTTGAAGATATGTCTTGTAAATCATCTTTTGAATCAACAAGAATAAAATCTTCTTTATGTTTTTTAAGAAATTCATTTCCCGTAAATAAATTTCCGAAATCATCAAAGTTTCTTCTAATCAATACAATACGATATTTTTCTAACAATTCTTCAATTTTATACCAGCGAACTAGTTCATCAGCTTTTTCCGTCCCAAAGCAGAATAATAATTCGTAATCTGGATATTTTGATTGCAAATAATTTAAAGAATCATAAGTTTTTGAAGTAATTCCTTCAACTTCAATAAGTTCAATTTCAATATTTTTGTTCCTTTTTTTATATTCATTAAGAATTTTTAATCTTAAATCAAGAGGCAAAATACTATTTTCATCAAAATGTTTCCGAGAATGAAAGAATCCATTTCCAGTAGGTAAAATAATTACCTTTTCAGGTTTAAAAATTCTTTTTAAATATCTAATTAAATCCCCATGTGCTCTTGATAAGGGATTAAATGTTCCTCCAAAAATAAGAATTTGCTTATTTTCCATATTTATTTTCTTGAATTAATTTAATTTTTAAATTGTATAAATTTTCTGAAAAATCAAGGTAATGTATATGAGGCATAACAAAACGTTTTTCTTCATCCCATAATACATTTTCAACTTGATGGCGGACAAAATTTCTTCTTTCGTTAATTGTTGGTAAAGTATAAATCAATTCACCATTTTCAAAGACTTTAACTCTAGCGTTTTTAATTTCAACGTCTTCAAAAACTAAATTTTTCCATGGTTTATTTGGATCAACCACTTTTATTGGAAGTTTAATTTCTTCATCGTGTAATGTAAGTAAATCAGCGATTGCTCTACCTTCACTGTTATACATTCTATAAACATCTTTAAAAGATGGATTGGTAATCTTTTCAAGAGTTTCACTGATTTTAATTTTTGGTATAAATTTACCATCTTCTTCGATAGCAACAAGTTTATAAACTCCACCAAATACTGGTTCAGATTTTGAAGTAATTAAATTTTCACCAACTCCAAATGAATCAAGTTTTGCGCCTTGTGAAATAAGCGAACTAATCTTATATTCATCAAGAGAATTTGATGCAACAATAATCGCATCATTTAAGCCATTTTCATTAAGAATCTTACGACATTTTTTCGATAAATAAGCCAAATCTCCCGAATCAATACGAACACCTTTTAATCTATATCCATTTGGAATTAAGTAGTCTTTAGCAACTTTTATAGCATTTTGTAGCCCTGAATGGACAACATCATAAGTATCAATTAAGAAAATAGAATTAGTTGGATAAAGCTTTGCATAACTTAAAAACGCATCATATTCGCTATCAAAAGACATAACCCAAGAATGAGCCATTGTTCCACTGACTGGAATACCAAACATTTCACCAGCTAGTGTTGTTGCGGTTGAATTTACTCCACCAATATAACTAGCTTTTGCTCCATATAAAGCACTATCAATATTGTGAGCTCTTCTTGCACCAAAATCAGAAACTGCACGTCCCTCACTTGCTAAAACTATTCTATTTGCTTTGGTAGCAATAAGTGTTTCATGATTTACTATTGCTAAAAATGCTGTTTCAAGTAATTGGCAATCAATTAAGGGAGCAACAACTGTAATTAAAGGTTCGTTTGGATAAATAATTGACCCCTCTGGGAAAGAATAAATGTCGCCTTTAAATTTAAAATTTGCCAAATAATTTAAGAATTTTTCGTTAAATATATTTAAAGATCTTAGATATTCGATATCTTCACTATCAAATTTCAAATTTTTAACGTATTCAATAACATCCTCTAATCCACAAAAAATTGAGTAAGCCGCATCATCTGGATTTTTTCTATAAAATAAATCAAAAACAGCCATTTGTTCAGCTTTTCCTTCAACAAAATAACCATTTGACATCGTTAATTCATAAAAATCCATTAACAATGAAACATTTCTTTTTTCTTTCATATCCCTAATCCCTTTTTCTTCGCAATTAATTATACATTTTTATCAATAAATATGCATAAATATCTAAGATATAAACATACATCCACTCATCTTAGAAATGTATTTTTATTTACCGAAAATCGCTTTTTGATATTCCTCGACTAATTTATTAATATTACATTTTGCATTTAATGGTGATGTAGAAGGCAAAAACCTTGCAAAACCAACATATTTTTCAAAATATTTCTTGAAAAGAAAGCTGGATTTACCTCCATTTAAGATTATTTTCTCTATTTTATATTTAGATAAAATCTCTTCCAAATTAATTGGAACAACGTTCAAAATTGAATCATCTTTTGAACCTTCAATTTCGCAACTTTCAATAACATCATATAATGCAATCTTGTGTCTTCTTAAAAATTCTTTTTTATCATCTAATGTAATGGGTATTTCTTCTTTAAAAATGGAAGACAAAACTAAATAAAATCTATTATAAGGATTCATGTAATAAAAGTTTTGCTCTCTTGACTTTACACTTGGAAAAGAACCTAAAATTAATATTTTTGAATTTTCATCAATAAATATAGGAAAAGTGTGATCCGCTTTTTTAATAATTCCTAAATCTCTTTTAAGTTCGACTATATTCATTTTTATATACTTTCTTGCGTTTTTTATAGCATTTTTTTCATTTTCTGTATATTTTTGCAAAATAGTATATATTTTTTTAATTTTTCCGTAACTTTTTACATTTTTTCCAGAAATTTTATTTTGGCCACAAAAAAGCAAAATGCGATTTTTCCATTTTTCATCTAATTGAGAGAAAATTCCGCCAACAACTTTTCCATCAAAACTTTGTTCGTCTAAACATCCTTCACCGGTAATGATATAATCAAAACTTTCTTTTATTTTGTCAAAATCGATTTGTTCTAATAAGAAATCGATTCCTTGGAAATATCTTGTTTTTAATACATGTTTAAAAATATAGCCAAGACCACCAGCTGAGCCATCTCCAACCGAATCTTTTGTTTTAGAGAAATGCTTAGAAAATAGAGAATCTAAATATTTAAAATTTTCATCAAGTATAGAAATTTCGCGTTTATTTGCTCCTTTTTGTGGTGCGTA
>CALVRY010000017.1 GCA_944358755.1 uncultured Bacilli bacterium | reverse complement strand
AATTCTAATCTATCAAGTAATGGAGCAGGAATGTTTTCAATATTATTTGCAGTACAAATAAATAAAACATTGCTTAAATCATAATTAACTTCAAGATAGTTATCATTAAATTCTTTGTTTTGTTCAGGATCTAATACTTCTAAAAGAGCACTACTTGGATCGCCTTTAAACGAGTCGCGACCAAGTTTATCAATTTCATCTAGTAAGAATACTGGGTTATTAACTTTAACTTTTCTTAGTGAATTGATAATTCTTCCAGGACGAGAGCCAACATAGGTTCTTCTATGTCCTCTAATTTCAGCTTCATCACTTACCCCACCTAAAGAACATTTAATAAATTTTCTTCCAAGGGCACGAGCGATTGAACGTGAAAGAGAGGTTTTTCCACAACCTGGTGGCCCATAAAAACATAAAATAGGTGCTTTTAAGTTACCTTTAAATTTTTTAACTGCAAGATATTCAATAATTCTTTCTTTGACTTTTTTAAGACCATAATGATCTTCGTCAAGCACATCTTGAGCATGTTTAATATCATTATTATCTTCAGTTTCTTCAAACCGTGGAACAGATAATAAAATATCGATGTAATCAGAAATTAAACTTGATTCAAGCGAACCTTGAGGCATCATCTCTTTGCGCTTAAGTTCATCTTTTACTTTAGTTTTAACTTCTTCTGGGTAAGGATTTTTCTCTATTTTTTCGGCAATAGAACTAGAATCTTTGCTAGGATCTTCACCAAGTTCTTTTTTAATTGCTCTTAATTTTTCTCTCAAAAGATATTCTTTTTGTTGCTTATCAGTGTTTTGTTGAACAGTACGCATAATTTTGCGGTCAATATCGTTCAATTCACTGATCTCATTTAATGATAAAAGAATTTTCATTAAACGTTCGTTAATATTAATAGCTTCTAAAAGTTCTTGTTTAGTTTTTGGCTCAACACTAATTCTATTTGCTAAAAAATAGCTTAAATCTTCAGCACTTACGCCACGAGTCAATTGATCAGCTACGCTTGTGCCATTTCCTCTAAATAAACTCTCAAATCCGCCTTCTTGAATTTTCTTAATAATATTAGAGATAAGTCCGATTTCTTCTTTATTATCTCCACTTACATCAGGAAATAAGGTGGCACTAGCAAAAAAAGTGCCTTCTTCTTGGCGAATACTTGATAATCTAACTCTATTTAAACCACTAAATTTAACTCTATAACCAACTTTAGCTTTTTCTACGCTAATAATTTTAGCAATAATAGCGACATCATAAATATCATCAAAAGATGTGACGCTAGTTGCGTCAACATCTTTTTGAGATACTAAAATACAATATGATTCGTATTTGCTAGTTGCTTTTAAAACTGCTGCACTTGAAATTTCACGTTCAACAGATAGAGTAACTTGTGAATTTGGATATCCAACATATCCTTTTGTAACTACTAAAGGTAATTCAAAAACTTCGTTTAAATTAAAATCCATTAATTACGATTACCTCCTTTTAAAATTTAGTTATTTATTTTCTTCACTAACTTCTTTCTCTTTAGTTTTTGTAGCTTTCTTTGTTGAAGTTGCTTTCTTTGCTCTTGGTTTTTTAGCTTTTTCTTCGACTTTTTCTTCTACTTTAACTTCTTCTTTATTTTCTTTTGTTTCTTGAATGTTGTTAGCTGTAATGAATCTTACAATCTTATTTTCAAATAATGTATTGATGATTCTTGATTCATTGTTTTTATAAATATCTTTAACTTGTTCTGGTTTCATTCCATAAGATGTAGCAAGTTGAGCATAATAATCTTCAAGTTCTTGTCTTGAAATTACTAAGTTTTCAACTTCACCAATCTTGTTGAGAACTAAATATTGAGTAAGTCTTGTTCTTGCTTCATTTTTGAAGTTTTCAGCAAGTTTTTCGTCAGTCATGCCAGTAATTTCTTTATATTGTTCGAAAGTTAAGCCATTTTGTGTGATTTGATTAATTGTATCTTGTTTAATAGCATTAGCTTCGTTTTCAATAACTTTATCACCGATTGTAACTGTTGCATTTTCAATGATTTTTGCAAGAACTTTGTTGAATTGTTCTTGTCTTGCTTGATTATCAAGTCTATTTTGAACTTGTTTTGCTTGATAATCTTTAAATTCAGCAACTGTTTTAACATCTTTTAAGTTAAGTGTTGCAACGAATTCGTCATTGAGTTCTGGTCTTTGTTTTGTTTTGATTTCGTGAATCATACAAACAAATTTTGCATCTTTTCCAGCAAGATCTTTAACATATTGTTCTGGGAAAGTAACTAATACATCTTTTTTAGTTTCGCTTGTAACACCAACTAATTGTTCTTCAAATCCAGGAATAAATTGATTTGAGCCTAAAACGAGAGAATAGTTATCGGCACTTCCGCCATCAAATTCTTTTCCATCAATATAACCTTTGAAATCAAAGACAACTGTATCTCCCATTGCAGCTGGGCCGTCTTTTAAAACAAGTTCAGCATTATCTTCTAAAACATGATCAATTTGTTCTTCGATTTCTTTTTTGCTTGCTTTTCTTGTTTCAACTGGAATGTTGATGTCCTTATATTGTCCAAGCTTTACTTCTGGGACTGTTGTAACTGTGAAAACAACTGTAAATCCATTGTCATCAACTTTTGTAACGTTAACTTCTGGATTTGTAAATGGTCTTAATTTATGTTCGTTAAGTGCATCATTATAAGCTTTTGGTAAAGCTTCATTGATTGCTTCATTTAATAATTCAGTTGGATTAATTCTTTCTTTAGCAAGTTGGATAGGTGCTTTTCCGGCTCTAAATCCTTTAATTGTAACTTTGCTTGCTAATTTCTTTAGAGCTCTATCTTGAGCTGCTTTCCATTCTTCTTTACCAACTGTGGCTTCAATTTCATAAACTGAATTGCCTTTTTCTGTTAATTTTGTACTCATTTTTTTCCTCCGCGATACATTGGTAAATTATACCTTAATTTTATGTTTTTAGTAAAGTAAAATAACCTTTTTAAAAGTACCTAGATTTTAAAAGAATTCCATTCTCTTGAAACAGTTTTTAACACTTCTTCGTATATTTTTACCTTATTTAAATTAATTTTTTTGATGTTAAATTTCTCAATTTCACTACTTTCTTTATGTAAAAGTTTTAAAGTTGTTAGATATGATGCGTAAAAGAATTCGTTTGCACTTGAAATATTATCTAAAAATTCAGGTGTTAGATAAACATAACCCATGAGCAATAATCGTGTTGCGCATTCTTTAATAACGATATCTCTTTCATATTTTTCAAGTAAAGCTAAACATTTATCGAGATATTTATTACTTTCTTCAAGCTTATGTGAAAGACTTAATGGCGAAACATTATAATAATGTCCGTTTTTGTTGAACAGATAATAATCGCCATCTCCAACTAAAACTAATTGATTAAATAAGATTGCATAAGTTAAATCAAAAACAGTTCTACTTTTTAAAATTTCACGAATTTTATCGACAAAAATGACTATTCTATCATCAGCGCCAAACATTGAGCGAATATAGGATAAAGCGTCAAAAATATCAGTTGGATTTTTACTCTCAAGTAATCCAAAAAGCGTTTCATCATCGTATAAAATATCGCCTGGTTCAACATCACTATTTTCTTCGAGTTTAATTCTTCCACGAACATATTGTTCTAAATTCAAAAGCAAATCTTTCACTTCTAAATTTAAATTTGGGTAATCATAATATGGCCCAAGCTGAATTAGAATTTGAGGAAGATCGTAATTTAGTTTCACAAGAATATCGACATAAAGTCGAATAGATTCGGCAAAATTTGATTTTGTAAGAATTTCTTCGTTGTTTTTATATTCATTTAAAGCCTCGACAAAGCGATCTAAAGCATAATAGCTTCTGACTTTTAAAAACTTCGCATTAAAATCGGAAACGCCATCAGCATTTTGAATAACTTCGAGATATTTTCCTTGCTTATAAAGTTCAAGCAAGTCTTTAAATTCCATCGACTAATTTAAACTCCTTATCTTTTCAAATAATTTTTCAGCACTATCTTTAGGTATAATCTGTTCTAACTCTTCAATTTTAGCATTTTTTAATTCACTTATTGATGGAAAAGCTTTAATTAATTGCTCTTTTCTCTTATCGCCAATTCCATTAATTCCATCAAATATGCTATTAAACACACTTTTATTACGCTTTTTAATATGAGTCGTGATTGCATATCTATGCACTTCATCTTGCATTCTTGTTAATAACAAGAACAATTTTTTTTCATCATCAAGGTAATATTCGTTGAAATCCTCGTTCATTAAGGCGCTAGTTCTGTGTTTGTCAGTTTTAACAAGCCCAGCAATTGCAAAAGGCAAATCAAGTGCCTTTTTAACTTCGCTTGCTATCTCGATTTGTGTTTTTCCACCATCAACAATAACAAGATCTGGCATTTTTTCATTTTCTTCTTTTAATCTTTTATAGCGTCTAGTTAAAGTTTCTCGCATTGAAGAAAGATCATCTTTTTTGTTATAACCTTGGATATTAAATTTACGGTACATCTTTTTATAAGGGATACCATTAATAAATACAACCATTGCCCCAATTGCGTTGGTTCCTTGAAGATGGGAATTATCAAATAATTCGATATGTTTTGGAGTCTTAATATGTAAAATATTCCCTAATTTATCAAGTAAATCCATGATATCATCATCAAGTTTTGCAGTTAAAAAATGTTCATCTAGCGCTGCTTTTGCATTAATTTCAACAGTATCTAAAACATCGTGCAATTTACCACGTGATGGAAAAATTACATTCGCATTAGGTAAAAAATCATTTAAATTGGCACAAATTTCATCATTAGAAACAACAATTTCATTAGGAATTGCGTTTAATTGATAATATTGATAGATGATTTCGCTAACAAAATCACTGATTTCATCAATTAATTCATAACAAAAGGTTCTTTTTGAAAGCAAAATGCCTTCACGATAGCTAAAAAGTGCAATTGCAATATAATTTTCTCTTGTGTGAAATGAGAAAAAATCACGATTAACTTTGTCTTTAAATTCAACAGTTTGTTTTTCGGTTATGTGGTTAATTGAATCGAGCATTTTTTTATATTCTTGAGCGCGTTCAAATTCTAAATTTTCACTATGTAATTTGATTTTTTCTTTAATGTCTTTAACTAAATCTTGATTTTTCCCTTTTAAAAATTCGCGAATTTTATCGATTATATCTTCGTATTGTTCTTTTGAAACTTTGTTAACACAAGGGGCTAAACATTGTCCAATATGATAATAAAGACATGGAGATTTAGGCACATTACGGCACTTCCTGAGAGGAAATAATTTATTAATCAAATCTATAACTTCAAATGCAGCACTACTATTTGGATAAGGCCCGAAATATTCACATTTTTTATCTTTTACGTTTCTTGATAATCCAACATATGGATTTTCAATATTTTTATGAAGTGCAATATAAGGATAATGTTTATCATCCATCAACAAAATATTGTAACGAGGATGATGAGTTTGAATGAGATTCATTTCAAGAATTAAGGCTTCTTTTTCGCTTTTTGTAGTAATTGTCTCAAAATGATCTACGTGAGAAACCATTGCTGCTGTTTTTCCAGAATGGGCACGTAAAAAATATTGAGAAACTCTCTTTTTTAAGTTTTTAGCCTTACCAATATAGATGATTTCATCATCTTTTGCGTGCATTAAATAGCACCCTGGTGCATCGGGCAATAAATCTATTTCTTTTTTTAAAATATCATTCATCATTTTAAATTAACTATAGTCGATCCACTTCCGCCATCAAGTTCGCTTCCAATTTTAAAAGATGCGATATTTTTCCTCTTTTTTAAGAAAGAATGAATACCTTCTCTTAATTTTCCACTACCATATCCATGAATAATTTTAACTTGTTTTAAACCACGTAAAACACAATCATCAAGATATTTATCTAACGCAATTAAAGCATCATCAACTCTATATCCGATAAGATTCAAACTTGCTGAAACTTGTTTTTGACCAAGAATGTATTTATCAGCATTTATCGTAGGTTTTACTGTTTCTTTTGGCGCTTCGATAAGCTCACATTGATCTTTTGTGGCATTAATTGAAAAACCATCATTTGTATTAATGCGTAATTTATTACCATTTTCGCTAATAACTCTGCCATTTATACCAAGAGATTTAATTGTGATGTAGTTTCCAACAGTAATATTTTCATTTTTCTTTTTCTTAACGTTGATTTTATCGAGTTTCGCTTCGGCTTTTTTAATGTCTTTATCTTTCAAGAAAGTATTATAAATATTGTTAATTTCGTTATATTTATCATTTAAAAATACATCAAATTTATCAATTTTTTGATTTTTTAGCTTATTTTCTTTATCTCTAAGCTCTTTTTCTTTTTTCGATAATTCTTCTTTTAATTTAGTTAAGCTTTCTTGTCTAAGTTTAAGTTTTTCATCTTTTGTGGCTAAATATCTTTCTTTTTCATCTAAAGCATGAAGTTTTTTATCATCTTCGCTTTCAAAAGAATTGTCATAAATCTTTTTTGCATCTGCTATTAAAGCTGCATCTAATCCAAATTTCTTTCCGATCAAAAATCCATAACTTTTACCGCTTACACCAAGTAAAATTTTAAAAGTTGGTGTTACATTTTTCTCATTAAAAATGAATGAAGCATTTAAAATTTTATCGTTTGTTAAACCATATTTTTTAAGTAGTTCATAATGGGATGTAATAAGCGAAATTGCTTGCTTTTTAAGTAGTTCTTTAACGATTGCAACCGCCAAAGCTTCACCTTCTTTTGGATCGGTTCCTGTGCATAATTCATCAATAACTACTAAATCACTACTAGTTATGTACTTTAAAACTACTGAAATATTACTAATATGGGCACTGAAGGTACTTAAGTTGTTTTCTATGGACTGAGAATCACCTATATCAATATAGATATTTTTAAATAAGCAAATCTCACTATCTACACTAGCAGGTAAAGCTAAACTAAGCTTAGCCATATACGCTAAAATCGCTACTGTTTTTAAAGCGATTGTTTTTCCGCCTGCATTAGGTCCACTTATAATCATTAAGGTCTTCTCATTACCCAAAATAAAATCATTTGGAACGCAAATATTTTTATCTATTAAAGGATGGCGTGCGCTATAAAGTTTAAAATATTTTCCATTATTAATTCTTGGCACATTTGCATCTATTTCTTTAGCATATTTTGCTTTAGAAGATAAGAAATCAAGTTCACCTAAAATTTCATTATTATTGATTAATTCGTTAGCATTCTCAACTACTTTTGTCGTTAATTTATATAAAAGTTTATTAATTTCATCACGTTCTTTTATTTTTAAAACAGCAAGTTGATTCTCAAGTTCTAAGATTTCTTTTGGCTCAATAAAAGTTGTTAATCCACTATCTGAAACGTCGTGTACTATACCATCAATGCTCGCTTTATAAGAGCTATTAACCGGAATAGCATAGTGCCCATTTCTTAAAACAAAATTATCACCAGATAATTTATCCTTATATTTTCCAAAAATCGAGTTTAAAGAAGAGTGAATATTTTTATTTAAGGAATAAATGCTTTTTCTAATGCTAAAAAGCTCTTTTGACGCACTGTCTTTAACTGTATTTTCTTGAGAAATTGCACTACTAATTTCATTAAAAAGTAATTCATTGGCTTTTAAACTCATAAATAACTCGTTTAAAGCATCATAATCTTCTTTAATTTTTAAAGAATATTTAATTACATCTACAGTAGTTTGAATCTCTTGTTTGATTTGATTTAAAGTGATTTCATTAAAAACATTGCCTTTTTTAGCATAAGCAATTTCTTCATATAAATCCAATTCACTAATAATCGGAAAATCGTTATAAATATCTAAAACATCGATTGTTTCCTTTAATTTTTGATATTCCTTACTAACAAAAGAATATTCGCTAGATGGTTTTAATTCATCAATCTTTTTCTTAGCTAGTAAAGTCTTAGTATACTTTTTTATTTGTTCTCTAATTTTATTTATTTCTAATACTTCTTCTATATTTTCCATAACCTAAATATTTCTCATATATTTTACACTTAAAGTTTAAAAATATAAATTAAGTAAATCATTATGCGTATTTTTTCGATAATTATCATATTTTTACTATTTTTAATTTTTGTGATATAATTAATAAGATGATTACAATAAAAGTAACAAAAAATAATCTCGAATTACTTGAGAAAACCTATTTTGATTATATCGTAGAAAGAAACATTGGATATATTCTTTTTGTTATAAAAACTGATAAGAATATCCTCACTGCATATGATAATAAAAAAGGTTCTACTTTTAAAGTAACAATTCAAGGTGAAGGGGCATATTCTATTGCTGAAAAATGGTCTAATTCCCCTGCTACATTACCTAAAAAAACTAAAGATCATAAAGGTCCAGTTGTATATTTAGATATTGACGAACAAATCGGAAGTGATGAAGTTGGAACTGGTGATTTCTTTGGTCCTGTCGTTGTTTGTGCATGTTACACAAATCACGATACAATAAAACTTATTCAAGAATACGGAATCACCGATTCAAAGAAAATGACTGACCAAAAAATTATGCAAATTGTGCCTTCACTACTTAAAAAAGTTCATTATATGTGCAAAGTTTTTATGGATGAGAACTATAACACTGCTGTTGCTAAAGGCTATAACATGAATCAAATTAAAGCCACCCTCCATAATTATGTTCTTTATAAGCTTCACGAACGTTGTCCATATGTAAAAAATATTTATATGGATCAATTTGCTCCAGAAGATAAATATTATTCATATTTAATTTCACAAGATGCTGAACACGTTCAAAAAGGCATAGTTTTTAGAGAAAAAGGTGAAACTTGTTTCCCTAGCGTTGCAATTGCAAGTAATATAGCTCGTTTCTTTTTCCTTCAAGCGATGAAGGAAATTGGCGAAAAATACAATGTTTCAATTCCACTTGGCGCAGGAAAAGAAGTTAATGAATTTTCAAAAAAATTTATCGATAAATTTGGTATCGATGAATTTAACAAAATAACTAAACGTAATTTTAAAAATTATTCCGAAGTATTAAATCAAAGTGAATCCTTAGTTTAATTTATCGATAACTTCTTTAAAATATTGAGGTAATTCTGTTTCTAGAGTTATCTCTTTTTTTTATATTGTATGAAAAAATGTAAGTTTATAAGCGTGCAATAATTTCCCTTCATTATATAAATTGGTACTTCCACCATATAATTTATCACCTACAATTGGATAACCGATTGAAGACATATGAACTCTAATTTGATGAGTTCTTCCGGTTTCTAGCACACATTTAATAAGCGTATAATGTAAAAAACGTTTTAAAACTTCAAAATGAGTAATTGCTTCTTTTCCATTTTGATTATCTATAGCCATTTTCAAGCGATTTGTTTTATCTCTTCCGATTTTTCCGATAATTTTACCAGTATCTGTTCGTAAAATGCCATCTACTAGCGCAATATATTCTCGATGCATCGAATGATCTTCAAGTTGTTTTGCGATTTCTTTATGAGTAAAGTTATCTTTGCAAATTAAAAGTAAACCGCTTGTATCTTTATCAATTCGATGAACAATTCCAATTCTTTCAACTCCGTTTATAGTAGAAAGCTCCTTATTTGCATAAATTAAAGCATTTACCAAAGTGTCATTATGATGACCGTCCCCTGGATGGACCACTAATCCTTTTGGTTTATTTATCACTAATAAATAGTCATCTTCATAAACAATATCTAATTTAAATTCATATGGTAATAAATCTGTGTTTGATTCTTTTTGAACAAAATTAACTGCGATTTTATCGTTAATTTCAACTTTATAAGATGGCGAAACGACTTTATCGTTAACTAAAACTTCTTTGTTTTTTATAAGATTTGCATAATAAACACGAGAATTTAAAGAGCATAAAAGGGTTAAGGCTTTATCAAGTCTTAACCCTTTAATTTTTTCATCAACAATAAAAGTTTTATTTTCCATCGTTTTCTTGTGTTTGTTCAACTTTTTCTTGAACAAGAGCTTCGCTTTTCTCTTTTTCTTCAATCTTTTTAAGATTTTCTTTGTGTTCTTTTTCTTCTTTTGATGTTTTTACTTCATCATAAATTAAATAAACAATTAATAATAAAATACCAACAACAAGACAAGAATCAGCAATGTTAAAAATACCAAAATTTGGGAACCATGATTGAATTGAGATAAAATCTGTTACACCTCTATCGAAAAAGAAAGTGCGATCGATTAAATTTCCGATATCTCCGCCCAAAATTAAAGCAAGGCACACTCCAAAAAAAGGATTAATTTTCTTGTCTTTATAGATTAAATAGCCAACATAAACTAATAAACCGAGAGCGACAACCCAAGATAAAAGAACAAATATAATTCTAATCCAGAGTGCATCATCTCCCATTCCAAAAGCTGCACCTTTATTGTAAACAAGGGTAAATTCAATAAAACCAGGAATAAAAGTTACCGGCTCCCCAAGCTTTAAAAAGTTCATTGCACAAACTTTTGTAACTTGGTCAATTACAATTGAAGAAACAACAATCGAGAAAAAATAAATGAAAAATACTAAATATTTCTTAAAATTTATTTTTTTAATGCTTTCGAGCATCTTGGACATAGATGTACTCCTTCAACTTCTTTAATTTCGCTTTCATCAAAATAATTCCAACATCTATCGCATTTTACTCCATGATGTTTTGTAACTTTTGAATAAGTTAAATTACTTTCGTTTTCATTTAATGAATCATCGAATTTAACTTCGCTAACGATGAATAAACGAGCAAGTTCATCTTTTGAGAACTTCTTAATTTCTTCTTTCAATTCACTAGATTTAATTTTAAGAGTGAGTAAAGCTTCTTGAGCACTACCAATTTCACCATTATTTCTTGTATTTTCTAATGTTTTTAAGACTTCATCTCTAAATTCTTTAACGAGTTGATAGTTTTTGACTAATGATGGATCATAATTATTTGATTTTGTTGGATAATCATAAAACATAACGTTTTCTTTACTCTTTAATGGATAATTTTGATTAACTTCATCCATTGTAAAAGGAATAATTGGATTTAAAAGTCTCATTAAAGTGAAACAACATTCATTTAAAACAGTTTGAACTTGTCTTCTTCTTAAACTACCTTTTTCTTCACAATATAAGATATCTTTTGCAATATCGAGATAGAAACTACTTAAATCATCGCTTAAGAATTTAAGAATTTCACCAGTTCCGTTGATGAAATTGTAATCATTCATTGAATCGATAACTTTGTTTTTAACTTCTTCTAATCTAGCAAGAATAAATAAGTCAATTTGTTCAAAAGTATCGACTTTATCTTCATTTTTGAATGTATCTTCGATTGAACCATTAGAAAGATTTCCAAGCATAAAACGGAAGGTATTTCTAATTTTTCTATATTGATCACTGATTGTTTTAATAATACTTTCGGAAATTCTAACATCTTGTTGATAATCGGTTAAAGCCGCCCAAAGTCTTAAAACATCTGCGCCATAAACTGCCATAATCTTGAGAGGATCAAGTCCGTTTCCTTTAGATTTGGACATCTTTTCCCAGTGTTCATCCATGACGAATCCATGTGAAACACAGTGTTTATATGGAGATTTACCAGTTACTGCAAGTGAAACAATAAGTGAAGAGTTAAACCAACCTCTATATTGGTCGCTACCTTCTAAATATAAATCAGCAGGGAATTTAAGTCCTCTTTCTTTTAAAACTCCACTCCAGCTAGAACCACTATCAAACCAAACATCCATAATATCTTTTTCTTTTTTATAGATACCATTTGGTGAATGTGGATTAGTATATCCCTCTGGTAAAAGCTCTTTTTCACTTAATTTGTACCAAATATTGCTACCATTTTCTCTAACCAGCTTTTCAATATGGTCAAAAACTTCTTTTTCAAGGATTGGAGTTCCATCTTCACAATAAATAACAGGGATTGGCACACCCCAAACTCTTTGACGTGAAATACACCAATCTGCTCTATCTTTAATCATGTTAACCATTCTGTTTTCGCCCCATGCTGGGTTCCATTTAACAGAATGAACTGCTTTAATTAAATCTTCTCTAATAGGTTCGATTGAGCAGAACCATTGAGGTGTAGCTCTAAAAATAACTGGTTTATGTGTTCTCCAATCGTGAGGATAAGAGTGAACAATGTCAGTTTCTTTTAATAAATGACCATTTTCAGTAAGAATTTGAAGAACTTCTTTGTTTGCGTCTTCATAAAATTTGCCAGCAAGTCTTGGTCCGCAAGATTCCATCATATAGCCGTGTTCATCGACAGGACAATATGGTTTAATGCCGTATTTTAAGCAAACTAAATAGTCGTCCATACCATGTCCAGGAGCAATGTGAACCAAACCAGTTCCGCTATCTGCTGTGACATAATCACCAAGAATCATTAGAGATTCTCTATCATAAAATGGGTGTTGTAATTTAATTCCTTCGAGTTCTGAACCTTTGAATGTTTTGATTAATTCGCACTTTGTTAAGCCAAGTTCTACTAATAATGTACTAGATAAGTCCTTAAGAAATACTAATTTACCACTAGAAGTATCAAAAAGGCCATATTCAAACTCTGGATTAGCACAAACTGCAAGGTTTGCAGGTAATGTCCAAGGAGTTGTTGTCCAAATTAAAACTTTTGTATCTTTATCTAATAAGCCTTTGCCATCGACAACATCAAAAGTAACATAAATTGTAAAAGCTTTTACATCGGCATATTCGATTTCTGCTTCTGCAAGAGCACTTTCACTACTTGGTGACCAATAAACTGGTTTTAATCCTTTATAGATTAATCCTTTCTCTGCCATCTCAGCAAAACAATGAATTTCGTTAGCTTCAAATTCAGGTAAAAGTGTTAAATATGGGTGGTCATAATCACCTAAAACACCAAGTCTTTTAATATCGCTTTTTTGCTTTTCAACTTGTGTTAAAGCGTATTCTCTACATTTTTCTCTAAACTCAAAAATAGGTGTGGTTTTTCTATTAACACCACTTTTAGTAACCATATTTTCAATTGGTAAACCATGAGTATCCCAACCAAAAATAAATGGTGTTTTATAGCCAGACATATTCTTATATCTAACAACAAAGTCTTTTAAAACTCTGTTTAACATATGTCCACAATGCATTGCGCCATTTGCATATGGAGGACCATCGTGAAGCATAAATTCTAAATCTTTACCTTCGTTCATCTTTTCATATACATTTTCTTTGGCCCATTTTTCGACTAATACTGGTTCTTTTTTAGCTAAATTACCACGCATTTCGAAATTTGTTTTTGGCATTAAAAGTGAATCTTTAACTTCCATACAACACTCCTTTAATAAAAAAATCCTTAGATAATCTAAGGACGAATATTCGCGTTACCACCTTAGTTCATTTAACAAAAAGTTAAATGCCCTCATTTATTCTTGTAAAAGTTCTAGAAAGTGATACCTTTTAAACTCTTATTGTTACCTTTCACCAAACATAACTCGCTATAAATAAGGTCGTTTAAAGACTTGTCTTTCAACTTCTATAATCTTATTAAAAAATATAGTTTTATGCAAGTGCGATAATTTATATGTTTTTGCTGTTTTTTGCCTAAAATATAGGATTTTTATGTTAAAAATTAAGATTTCTTTCCTATTTACAAGAATAAAGTTTAAAATTTATTCATGAGAAAAATTGATAAAGTAGTTGAATTAATGAACGCTAAAAAAATCACGATTGAAAAGTTAATCGCTGATTTAGATATACCAAAAGAAAAATTTATTGCTTGGCGGAATGGCATGGAAATTTCTGATGAAGAATTAAGAAAAATTTCTGATTATTTAGGCGTAACATATGATTACTTCTACTTAGGAATCGAAGAAAACACAAATAAAAGTCCTAAGATATCTAATACATCAATTATGAGTAAATTTAGTGATTTAGCCGAAGATAATCAAAAACCACTTAAAAAAGATGAATATGAGCACAAAAGTTTTTTATCAACACTTTTTGGTTTTAGCTCAAATACAGGTAAAAAAGGAAGTATAAAAGGCATAGCAACATCTTTAATTGTTATTTCGATTATCATGGCAATTGTTTTAGGTATATTTGCTGGTTCTGACCATGAAAATCTAACAACCAATCCATTTTTCTATATTTGTATAGGTATTTTTGGTCTGTTAATTATCTTTTTAATTATTTCATTGATTGTAAATTTGGTGAAAAAGAAAAAGAAATAACATCTCTTATTCATGAAAATTTTTATTTCTTTATATATTTGCTGTTTCGTCCTTTGCCAATAATTTGAATAACGCCACTTCTAACCATTGATCCTAACACAGCTTCAATTGTTGTTGGACTAACATCAGGTAATATTTGACTAATCTCTGTTTTTGATATTGGAAGAATGCTATTTAGAACAGTCGCTTCCACTCTTGCTTGTTTCGTAATTCTATTCCCGTGAACAATCGCAAAACGTTGATCTAACTCTTTATAGCACATATAAAGCGTCGAAAGAAAGTTTTCAATAAATGGGAAATAATTATTTTTATTCTCAGACCATCCATCAGAAGATTGTTTTAATGCTTCATAATAATAATTTTTATGTTTATTAATTTGTTCTTCAAATGAAATGTATTTTATTGCATCATATCCATTTTTATAAAGCAAAAGTAAAGTTAATAAGCGAGACATTCTTCCGTTTCCATCTTTAAAAGGATGTGTGCAAAGATAATCTAAAATTAGGCATGGTATTAACAATAATTGATTAATTCCAGCATCATCTCTCGCCTCAAGGTAAGCAAGTTCAAGTTGCTCCATTGCTTTTTGAGTTTCTGATGCAGGTATTGGTTTAAAACGAACTTTTTTGTTGCCATAGTGATCAATTTCTAAAATGACATTATCTGTTTTTTTATATTGACCACCATAATCGTAATCCGCAACTGACATCAAAATTTTGTGCAAATTTAAAATGTCAATTTGATTAAAATCTAATTTATCAAAATCTTGGTGAATTAAATTTAATGCATCTCTATAACCAGCAATTTCTTTTTCACTGTGATTTAAAGGCGCACTATTTCTATTGACGATTGCAAAAATACGCTCATCACTAGTTATAATTCCTTCAATTTCGTTAGAACTTTTAACAGATTGAACCTTCGCGATAGCTTCCAACTCTGAAAAGACGTTAATAAATTTTTCTTTTCTATTAGAAGCAGCCATTTTTAAAGAAGCGATCCCAGATGCCAAACTAAAAAAACTATTTGGTAATAAACTATTTCTCAAAAACGAATAATCAAATCTCCTCACCTTTATATTCCTTAATCTTTCTGCATATAATTTTACTATTTTATATGCAGAAAACAAGACAAAATGACTCTTTTATGCATAAAAACTTAGTTAATTTTATGCAGGAAGATAATAAATTAATATTTTTTTGCATATAAATCATTATTTTTATATGCAGAAAAAAACGCTCAAGTTTTCACGAGAGCGTTATCATAATCTTTAAATGTTAATTAGTCTTTTAAGAAATCAGGAATAATTAAATCATCTTCATTGCTTTCTTCTTTATTTTCTTCTACTCCATTGTTGCCTTGATTTTGAGCAACATTGCTATTTTGAGGTGTAATTCTATCAAAAATTGAAGGTTTTTTAGGTGCAAATAAACCCGATCCTAAATTAGTAGAAGGTTGAACAGTTTGCTGTTGTACTTTTACAGTTGAATCTGAATTCGAGAATTGAACATCTTGAGTAAAATGGCTTGCGATAATAGAAAGCATAATATCATCGGTTAATTCATCATTAATCGAAACGCCAAATTTGAGATCAAGTTGGCCGCCACTATCATTGATAATTTTATCGACAGTTTCTTGACATTCATATAACGAAACTTTGTT
>CALVRY010000016.1 GCA_944358755.1 uncultured Bacilli bacterium | reverse complement strand
CCATTATAAATATTAGATTCACCAATAAAATCAGCAACAAAAGCATTCTTTGGTTCATCATAAATCATTTTTGGTGTACCAATTTGTTGAATAACGCCATCTTTCATGACGACTATTGTGTCACTCATTGTCAAAGCTTCTTCTTGATCATGAGTAACATAAATAAAGGTAATTCCAAGTTTTTGATGCATCTCTTTTAATTCAAGTTGCATATCTTTTCTCATCTTTAAATCAAGAGCGCCAAGTGGTTCATCTAAAAGAAGAATTTCTGGCTCGTTAACAATTGCGCGAGCAATCGCAACTCTTTGTTGTTGACCACCACTTAAAGTTGAAATATCCCTATCTTCAAGAGCTTCAAGATCAACAATTTTTAAAGCTTTAGCAACTTTTTGATCAATATCTTTATTTGAAAGTTTTACATACGAATAGCTTTGAGTTGGAGTCGATTTAAGTTTGTTGATTTTTTCTTCTAAATCTTCAAGTTTGGCTTTTTTAACATCTTCTTCAAGATGTCTATTCCTTTTTATTAATGAATACTCTCTTTTGAGCTCTCTAATCTTTTTGTGATCGATTTTTAAAATTGGATTTCCATTAGCATCTTTTCTTAAAACAGGAATACGTTTTAAACGTAAACCAAAAGCGATGTTATCATAAACATCTAAATGAGGAAAAAGAGCATATCTTTGAAATACCATATTAATAGGTCTTTTATTAGGAGGTAAGTTAGAGATATCTTTACCATTTAATAAAATTTCACCTTTTGATGGAAATTCAAATCCAGCAATCATTCTAAGTGTAGTAGATTTACCACATCCCGAAGGACCTAAAAAAGTAATAAATTCTCCCTTTCTTACATAAAGGTTAAAATTATCGACAGCTATAGTATCATCATCGAAGATTTTACTAACATTTTTTAGATCAATAATATAGTTGTTTTCCATAATGAAACCCCCATTTATTGAAAGTAAAGTTCTTTCAATGTTTTTTAAACGATAAAAATATATTCTTTAATTTTAAAAAATACAATAAAAATTTTTAACATTTTTAAATTTTGTGAAAACTTCATTTTCAAAATATCAAAAAAATGCGAATTTAATCGCATTTTTTCAATAATTTTAAATTGCAATTTTTTTGCTAAAATTCCGTGAAAACTTTTTGATTTTTTGACTAAATTTCATCAATTTGTTTCCACGATTTTATTAAAGTTTTCACGCGAGAAATTGCTTCATCTTTTTTGATATTATTTTTTAAGTAACCATCAATAATTCTTGCAATTTCAATAGCGTCTTCTTTTGTTGCTCCTCGAGTTGTAACTGCTGCAAAACCAATTCTTACTCCACTTGTAACACTTGGTTTTTCATCATCATTTGGAAGCATATTCTTATTAAGTGTGATTCCAATTTCTTCTAACTTTTCTTGAGCATCTTTTCCAGTTATTCCAAAACTCTTTTTAGCATTTAAAAGGAATAAATGATTTTCTGTGCCGCTATTTATATCGCCAAGTCTAGTAAGTTCATCAGAACAAGCTTTAGTATTAATTTTTACTTGTTTTATATATTCTTTATATTCAGGTTGTAAAGCTTCATAAAAACATTCAGCTTTAGCGCCAATTATATTTTCAAGTGGTCCGCCTTGGAGCGCTGGAAAACAAGCTTTATTAACTTTTTTAATGATTTCTTCATCGTTTGTTAAAACAATTCCACCTCTTGGTCCCCTCAAGGTTTTATGAGTTGTTGAGGTAACAATGTCAGCATATTTTAAAGGATTATCTAATTCGCCTGCTGCAATAAGACCAGCAATATGTGCCATATCAACCATAAAATAGGCGCCTACTTCTCGAGCGACATCTTTAATCTTTTGATAATCGATTTCAAAAGGATAAGCACTAAATCCAGCAAGAATTAAATTTGGTCGATATTCAAGGGCTTTTTCTCTTAAAGCTTCATAATCAATTCTTCCATTTTTATTTAAATGGTAAAAATCTACATTATAGTAATGCGAAGAAAAACTAACTTTAGAGCCATGAGACAAATGTCCGCCTTCATCAAGAGATAAAGAAAGAATTTTGTCTCCGGTATTTAAAAGTGCATAATATGCAATCATATTGGCCTGAGTGCCAGAATGAGGTTGAACACAAGCATATTTTGCACCAAATAATTTTGTTACAAGTTCAATTGCACGGTTTTCAATTTCGTCAATATGAACACAGCCGCCATAATATCTCTTTCCAGGAAATCCTTCGGCATATTTATTAGTTAAAATTGAGCCACAAAGTGCACGAACATTTTTGCTTGCAAAATTTTCACTCGCAATAAGTTCAATTCCTTCATTTTGTCTTTTTGTTTCGCTTTCTAAATATGAAAACAATAAATCATCTCTATTCAATATTGTTGCCTCCTAGAAAATATCTTCTTTAATAATTGTTTCGTTGTGATCTGGACCAACTGAAATTAAGCAAGCATGAGCATCAATCTCTTTTTCGATAAATTTAACATAATTTTGAGCATTTATAGGTAAATCTTCAAATTTTCTTACAGAAGAGATATCTTCTTTCCGACCAGGTAACGTTACATAAACTGGTTTACATCTATAAGTCTCTTTTAAACTTGCCGGAACGTAATCAATTATTTTTCCATCAAGTTCATAGTGTGTGCATACTTTAATTTCATCAATTCCAGATAAAATGTCTAAAAGCATTAAAGCAAAATAATTAAAACCATTAACATTACGGGAATAACGAAGTTGATTCAAATCAAGGTAGCCAATTCTTCTTGGACGATGTGTAACAACGCCATATTCATGAGCTTTTTCGCGAATATTATCAGCTAAATCATTAAATAATTCAGTGACAAATGGACCTTCGCCAACTCTTGTAGTATATGCTTTAACAATGCCAACTACGCCTTCAATATAGCCAATTCCAATTCCACTTCCAGTAATTGCGCCACCTGCTGAAGAATTAGAACTTGAAACATAAGGATAAGTTCCAAAATCAATATCAAGCATTGTGCCTTGAGCGCCTTCAAAAAGGATTTTTTTGTTAGCTTTTTTAGCTTTTGCGAGAATAGAAACTGTTTCTTTTACATAAGGTTTGAAAAATTCTGAAAGTTTTTCATATTCTTTCAATGATTTTTCAAGATCAATTGGAGTGCCACCATATCGAGCAATTTCTTCATTCTTTTCTTTTAAATGTTCAGCATAAACTTTTGGGAAATCTTCATCAATGAAATCAGCAAAACGAATTCCATCACGGGAAATTTTATCTGTATAACAAGGCCCAATTCCTTTTTTGGTTGTGCCTATTTTTTTGTCCTTTAAATGTGCTTCTTTTAATCCATCAAGTTCAAGATGATAATTTAAGTCAACATTTGCTCTTGAAGAGATAACCATATTGTTTAATTTAAAACCTGCGTCTAGCAAAGTTTTCATTTCAGAATATAGGCTAATTGGATTAATAACCATGCCATTCCCAAGGATATTTAAAGTTTTTTCGTTAAAAATTCCACTTGGGATTGTTTGAAGATGATATTCTTGACCATCAAATTTTACAGTGTGGCCAGCATTGTTTCCGCCTTGATAACGGACAACGATACCTGCTTTTGCAGAATAGTAATTTGTTACTTTTCCTTTCCCTTCGTCACCCCATTGACTTCCAACAACAACAATTGATCTCATTATTTAACACCTACCTTCTTATATATTTTATCAACGTTTTTGAAAACATATTGATAAGAAAAGAGTTCATCAAGCTCCTCTTTTGTAACAAGTTTCATAAAATATGAATCGCTTAAAATTAAGTCTTTTAATTGAGTTCTAGTTTCCATCGCTTTAAATGCTAAAAGCTGGATTTTATCGTATATTTCTTCTCTACTTACTTCATTTTTTTCAATAATAAAATTCATAACTCTGCCAGAAAAAATTACACCATAAGTTGAAAAAATATCATCTTTCATTTTATCTTCATGAACAATAAGATTTTTTAAAATATTATTAAGTCTATTTGAAGTATAAATTATTAAAGATATATCATCTGGAAGATAAATTCTTTCATTAGATGAATGAGAAATATCTCTTTCGTGCCATAAAATGTTGTTATCTAAAGCAATCGCAATTGAAGATTTTACAATGCGAGATAATCCACAAATATTTTCGCATCCAATTGGATTTCTTTTGTGTGGCATCGCACTGCTGCCTTTTTGATTTTTTGAGAAATATTCATTAACTTCATTTACTTCAGTTCTCGATAAATGTCTGATTTCTGTGGCGATTTTTTCAAAAAGAGATGCAATTAAAGCAAGCGAAGCAACATATCCAGCAAGTCGATCACGACTTAAAACCTGAGTAGAAATTGCTGGGCGATTAAGTGATAAATCTTCAGCGACAAGTTCTTCAACTTCATATGGTAAATTTGAAAAATTTCCGACTGTGCCACTAATTTTAGCAACTTCAACAAAGCTTCTTTCAAAATTAAATCTTTCAATATCACGATTTAATTCATCAAGAAAAAGTGCCCATTTTAAACCGAATGATGTAACTTCACCATGAATTCCATGAGTTCTTCCGATAATTGGTGTGTATTCATACTTTTTGGCGAGATCATTTAATGTATTTTTAAGTTCACTTAAACGCTTAAGTATGATTTCGTTTGCTTCTTTTAAATTCAAACTTAAAGCAGTATCAACTACATCAGTTGAAGTTAAATTATAGTGAATCCACTTCTTTTCTTCACCAAGTTCAAGTGAGAGCGAACGAGTAAATGCAATTACATCGTGTTTTGTTTCTTTTTCAAGCTCGTTAATTTTATCAAGATTAACTGTGGCGTGTTTTAAAATTTTTAAGTAATCTTCTTCCGGAACAATGCCAAGTTTTACATATGCTTTTAAAACACTAAGCTCAACTTTCAGAAAAGTTTCATAACGATTTTCGAGAGAAAAAATATCTTCTATTTCTTTAATTGCATATCGTTCAATCATATTTTACATTAACTCCTTTGCCTCACATCCGAGTAAATTTAAAACAGTTTTAAGAACAATTCCACAAGATTTAATTAAAGCAAGTCTTTCTTTAGTTAATTCTTCGTTATTTTCATCAATAACTTTTACATCGTTATAATATGAATGGAATAATTGTGCAAGTTTATAGGCATAATTACATAAAATATTAACTTCTTTAACTTTAGCAATGTCGATTAAAACATTTTTAAGCTCGCCTAAATGTTTAATAAGTTCAATTTCTTTAGAGTCAACAAGTAATGGATAACTTTCTTTAACTTCATAATCATTTCTTTTTCTTAAAATCGAAGCCATTCTAGCGTAAGCATATTGAATGTAATAAACAGGATTTTCGTTTGATTGATTACGTGCCAAATTTAAATCAAAATCAAGATGAGAAATGATAGGTTTAGAAATAAAGAAATAACGAGCAACATCAACACCAACATCTTCACAAAGTTCACGAATTGTTACGGCATTACCTGTTCTTTTTGACATTTTGACTTCTTCGCCATTTTCCATAAGTCTTACAATTTGAATCATTTTGACTTCTAAATTATCAGGATTATACCCCATAATTTTGATGCCAGCTTTGAGCCTTGCAATATATCCATAGTGGTCGGCACCTAAAATATCAACAAGTTTGGTATAACCTCTATCAAATTTATCTTTATGGTAGGCAATATCTGGTGTGAAATAAGTATATGTGCCATCGCTTTTAATTAAGACACGATCTTTATCATCTTTAAATGCAGTTGTTTCAAGCCAAGTTGCACCATCCTTTTCGTAGCAATAAGGACTATTTTTGATAACTTCGAGTGCTTTTTTGACTTTTCCTTCTTTATATAAGCTTCTTTCGCTTTGATAGTGGTCAAAATGAACACGATATAAATCTAAGTCTTTTTTAATCTTATCAAGTTCAAGTTTAATACCAATGTCTTTAAAATATTCTTTTCTATTTTCAGAGTCATCATTAACCCATTTATCTTTATCATCTTTTGCAATTTGTTTAGCAAGTTTAATGACGTCTTTTCCTTGATAGCCAATTTTATCTAAATCAAAAGCTAAGCCAAGCGCTTCTTTATATCTTTCATAAAGAGAATTTCCTAAAACTTCAATTTGGTTTCCGGCATCATTTACATAATATTCACGTAAAACATCATATCCGACAAAAGATAAAATTCTTGTAAGTGTATCCCCATATGCTGCTCCACGGGCGTGCCCAAGGTGGAGATCGCCTGTTGGATTTGCACTTACATATTCAACCATAATTTTTTCATTTTTACCAAAATTTGATGAACCAAATTTATCGTTTTCTAATAAAATAGTATGCAAAAGTCCAGTTAAATTCTCTTTTTTAACATAGAAATTCAAAAAACCTGGGCCGGCAATTTCAACTTTTTCAACAAAGTTTCCTTCTTCAAGTAAAGGAAGTAAAGTTTTTGCAATTTCAAGAGGAGCTTTATGTAAAACTTTAGCAAGACGCATTGCAACACTACTTGCATAATCCCCATGACTTTTATCTTTTGGAATTTCAACAACTATTTCATTTGTTGAATCATGATTAAATGCTTTTTGGATTGATTCATTCAATAAATTTTTAATTTCAACATTTAAGTCTTTCATAAAATCCTCCTACGATAATAAGAATTTAATATCTTCATCACTTAGTGAGACAACACCTTTTTCGCCTTCGCCAATAAATTTATCCATCAAATCTTTCTTAGCTTCCTGAAGTTTGATAACTTTTTCTTCAATAGTATCCTTGCAAATCATTTTAATGACATTTACAGTTCGTGTTTGCCCAATTCTATGTGCTCTGTCACTTGCTTGATTTTCAGCCGCAACATTCCACCAAGGATCAAGATGAATAATAATATCTGCGCCGATTAAGTTTAAACCAGTTCCGCCAGCTTTTAAAGAGATTAAAAATACTTTTGTATCATCTTTTGTGTTAAACTCTTCACACATCTTTAATCGGTCACTCGCTTTTGTTTGCCCATATATATAATAAGTTTTTATTTCTTCTTCCTTAAGCATTTCGAGTAAATGTTCTAAAGATTTAGTAAAACTTGAGAAAATAAGGACTTTGTGCCCGTCGTTTATAGCATCTTTTATTAAAGAAATTGCTGCTTCTAACTTTTCACTTACATCATCATAATTTTCTAAAAACATTGATGGATCAAGACAAATTTGTCTTAAACGAGTCAAGGCACGTAAAATTAAGAACTTATTTTTATCATTATCTTCATCTTCGAAAGTCTTTTTTGCATCTAACAAATAAGAATCATAAAGCTCAGATTGTTTTTCGTTCATCTTAACGACATAACTTGTTTCAATTTTAGGTGGTAAATCTTTTAAAACGTCCTTTTTAACTCTTCGTAAAATAAATGGGGCGATGCGACCTTGAAGACGTTTTTCAGTTAACTCATCTTTATCTAAAATTGCGTTTTCAAATTCCTCTTTAAAATGAGAATAATTATATAAATATCCAGGCATTAAAAAATCAAAGATTGACCATAAATCAGCTAAAGAATTTTCAATTGGGGTGCCTGTAAGGACGAATTTTGTTTTAGCAACTAAGTGTTTAGTAGCAATTGTTTTTTGAGCGTGTGAATTTTTGATATATTGCGCCTCATCTAAGACAAGCAAATTGTAACTAACTTGTGAATATATATCTAAGTCATTTCTTAAAGAATCATATGTTGTAATGAAGACAGCTTTTTCTTTATTCTTGAGATTTTTAAGAATTTCAAGACGATCTTCTTTACTCCCACTTACAACATAAGTTTTAATTGAATCATCCCACATCTTAAACTCATGTTCCCGGTTAAAGATCAAACTTTTTGGAGAGATGATTAAAATTGGCTCCTCCTCTTTAAGTGAGCTAATAAAACTTATCATTTCAAGAGTTTTGCCAAGTCCCATATCATCTGCTAAAATTCCAGAAAGATTATATTTTCTAAGAATTGACATCCATTTAAATGCTTCAATTTGATAATTTCTCAAGATATTTTTATAGCGTAAAACAGGCAAAAACCCTGCAGTTCTGAACTCTTTTACTTCATTTAAGATATTTTTTATCTTTTCATCCATGCTGATAGATAAAGAATCTTTATAAGAATTTACTTTAAATATTTCATAAAGCGGGACTTCAATTTCATCATTATCAATTGAAAAATCATCACTTAAAGAGTTAAGTAAAGATACATCTTCATCATCAAGCGTAACGATTGAATTATCTTTTAAACGGATAAATCGCTTTTTTCTTTTATATTTAGCAAGAACTTCTTTAATTTGTTCATCATTTAATTCATCTGAATGAAGTTTTAAAGCGAGCCAATCTTGTTTTAAGACGGAAGTTAAATTAAATTTAATTTTTTTACGATTTTTAATACGAGTTAATTCATCGCTTAAATAAACCTCATAATAATTTTTGATGTCGCTTATGTCATCAGTTAAAAAATCAATAATGACGTTTTCGTCTTCGATTTTGCCTTCCTCAATTAAACTATGATTCTTTAAAGTGTTTTCAGCTTCAAGTAAGTATTTTTGATAATCTTCGTTTTCAAAAATATCAATTTTTGACACTTCTTCATCTTTTAAATAATATTTTGTTTTAACTAATAAGTTATTGTCTCTTGTAAGCTCAGCAAAATATTTAAATTTTAAATTAACATTAAATAATTTAGATAATAAACGTGGAGAGACTTTAGCTTGATTTTTAACGCGAGGTGCCAAATTATTTTTCACCAAATCTTTTACTAGATTAAATGGATAATTAGGATTTTCAATATTAAAAATGAACAAATTTCTCGTAAATTTATTTGAGAAATTAAAATAGCTCATTTTGTAAGTTGAATTTTCTTTATTCTCAATTATAAAAACAACATTTCCGGAGGCATAAACTCTTTTTGTGTCTGTAACATCAAAATCAGGATGAAAAATCAATTGACCTTCGTCATCTATTTCATAGTAACCATTTTCTAATCTTTCAAAGTCAATTATTGCAGGTTTATAAATGACCGCGCCATATTCATAAGTGCTCCACGCTACATCAGTTTTAAAAAAACTAATTTCATTGGCTATACAAAAATCAAATAAGCTTGCGAGTTGCTCAATATTTAATTCGTTATAGTAATATGAATCGCTATTATTAATTGTGAAAGAATTAGCTAGATGTATTATTTTTTTGCTAACTTCATCAAAATTTTCTTCAGCTAGATAAATGTTTTTCTTTTCATTTGTATATTTTGCTGAAATTTTTTCAGAAAGTTTCTGATATTCTAAATTTCTAGCGACTACTTTGTTTGTAATATTATCTACAATATCAAAACGTACTAGAAATCTTAAACCATTGCCAATGGGACTTGATCGAATCATAAGATTAAGTCTTATCTTATATGAGTGTTTATTTTCTTCATTTGAAGAAGTTTCTTTTGGTAAATTATTTAAAAACTCAATAAACTTATTTCGTTTTTCATATATTTGTCTGGCTTCTAAATTATCACCTTCAACATAGAGTATATTTTCATTAATATCCTTGTAAAACTTAACTTTTTCTTGAGAATTTAGTTTGTTGTATTTTGATAAAATATAGCGAAGTAAAGCTTCTGCTCTTTCGTATGTGCTTCTATTTTTGATTCCAGAAAAAGGGGTAATAGAAAAATATGCAACATCAGTTTCACTAAGATCAGAGAAAAAATTATTAGAGATATTTTTAACAGCGACGCAAAAAATATCATTAGAGAGTTCATCGTATTTAAAATAAATGCGATAAGCATTATTATTCAATTCTTTTAGCAATGTACGATCGCAATTAATCAAGGAAGTATTAGCAAAATCAAAATACATATTACTCGTACCTTACAAAGCCTTTTTTAGCGATATTTTCTTCGTTTCCGCTTATAAGTAAAAACAATTCATTAGATTTATATTGATCAACATATTTTTTGACATTCTCTTCTTTAAGCAACATCTCATATTGAATTCTATCGTCAATATAAAGTGAAAGAAGTAAACCATCCATATAATAAGAGAAACTTTTTTTGCTACAACCTTTTTTGATAATTTTAATTAAAGTAGGTATATAAATTTCAGGATAAAGTTTTTTAATAACGTTTTTTGCGTTTAAAAAATAAAATTCACTTAAATTATTTGATAAACTCGTTACGCTTTTTTTATGATTGGAAAACAAAAAATAATAATTGCTGGAAATAGATTTTAATTTATTTTCAAATTGCGTGAATGGTGAGTCAATTTCTTTTTTACTAGCTAAATCGATAGATTCTGAATAGATCATCATCGCAAGATCTTCACTAACGCTTTCTTTTGATAATTCACTAATAAATTGTAGTTTACTCTCGTTATAAAATTGTGAAGAATAATAGTAATCGATATATTCAGCATCACAATATGGAGCGAAAAAAATATAAAATCTCATATCAAGAGGAAAGCCTTTTTTTACATAGCTTTTTATGAATTTTGTTTTACTTTTTAAAAAATAGTTTTTAGCAACAAAGACACAATAGAAAAACTCGTCAGGAGTCTCAATGGCTTCATTATTTAAAACATCAGTTTCAAACCACTCAAAATAAAAACTATAGTAATTTTCAGCAAAATTTGAAACCAATTTTTCTATCTTTCTTTTTCTATCAGCCGTAACATTAATTTTCATAAAACCTAACACATTATTTTAATAAAAAATCAATTTTTGAACAACCACTACTATTTAAATTATTGGCTATCATTTAGTAGGCGCAGCAAATTATATTTCTTGAGATTTTGTATGCAAGTTTTTTATATTTTCAAAAGTTTATAAAAAAAATGTCGCTCAGTTTGATTGAGCAACAGCCTTAGTTTGGTAGTTGGTGACCTTGAGGCGACTCGAACGCCTGACCCACAGCTTAGAAGGCTGTTGCTCTATCCAACTGAGCTACAAGGCCAAACTTGTGCCCTAATATTATCTCAAAACCAAATCTAAATGTAAATAACAAATTTAAAGAAATTTTAAAGAGTTTTTATAGGGGTTTTTCTGAGAAAAACCCAGCAAATCTAAGTTATTTTTAGTTTATTCAGAAAATATTGCTTTATTTTTTCTTCTTAAATCAAATAAATAAATAAACAAAAAAAAAAAAATAAGTATTATTGGAATCACTAAAATTAAATTGGGCAATATTGAAAATAGATAGTTTGATTCGTTTTTAAAAACAGGATTCAAAAAATAATAATATGAAAAACTCGCACATACACCTGATGAGAAAGTCAGAATCAAAAACAAATAATCAATACCATTAACAAGTTCTTTTTTATCGTGATTTTCTTCAGCGTTAACTAAAGAATGTACCATTCTTTGAAGATTAGCTGTCATCATAGTCGAAGTAAAATTAATCGAATTCATCTTTCTAAAACTTTCAAGCAAGAAAGCTCCAATTAAAGAAAGAAGAACATTACTAAAAACATTAGAAAAACTGAAATCTTTTGCTTCTAAAATTGTGCCAACTTCATTGAATTCCACAGGTACAAAAATAATAAACGAAAGTAAAATGGCGCTTATAAAAAGTTCTATAGGATGATAATCCTTTTGTCGTTTAATGCAAAAATATTCGATTAAATTCGCAATAATTAAACCAATTATAAATGAAAATACTGCAATTAAAGAAATTCCTAAACTATTCCAATCGAGTTTAATCAAATTTGTAAAAATGCTAATTAAATTTCCAGTTTGCATTAAAGCAAAATAGCCGCGATTAAATAAAGAGTAAGTTTCTAATATGCCACCAATAAAACCTAAAGTAAGAGCTAGTACCAAGCTATATGTTAAATTTTTACTTTTTTTCATTTAAAAATTCATTAATCTTATCGCTTAACTCTTTGACGTCTTTGCATACTCTATTTGGATTTATTTTTTCAAGTTCACTACTAATTGATGGATCGTTATAAGTCACACTAATAATATCAACACCAACAGCTTTACATTGTTCAACATCACTAATAGTGTCCCCAACATAAATTAAATCTTCAGGTTTAAGATTGTGATTTTCGCAAATTTCTTTTAAACGTTGGGTTTTAACGGCGCCTTCTAATCCACCTGTGTATACACATTTAAAATATTTGAAAGCATCAAGTTTCACTAAAGAGATCATTGTTGTTTCTTTTGAACGACCAGTTAAAAGATAAACAGGGATATTTTTATTATTCAACTCTTCTAAAATTTTTCTAATTCCTGGAATAAAATCTTTTAACATTTCATCGTGAAATTCATAATATTTTTCAAGATAACGATAAAAACATTTTTTTGCATCACCTTTATCAGAAATAATTTTATTAATTATTCCTTCTTCAGTTGGACCCATAATGCTTCTTTGCTCTTCTTCTGTTAAAGGCACATTTCTAAATTCTTCAATTGCCTCAACCATTTTACTAACTACTAACGGAAACGATAAGCAAAGCGTTCCATCAAAATCAAAAATAACTGCTTTTTTCATAAATTTCTTACTCACTCAATAATTATAAATATTCAATCGTTAAGGCTCTATAAAATTTTTAAATTTTGGCAATTTATCGAATTATTAGTCATAAACTAGATCATAAAAAAGTCCAATTTTAATAAACTATCTTGTAAATTTCTTTAACTTGAATACAATAATTATTGTATTTAAAGGAGATTTTTTATGTTTATTTCAAAGAAAAGACTTATCGCTCTTTCTTCCATAATAATCTCTGTAATAATTTTTGCCTTCCTTGGTACTGCCTGCTATCGTTACACTGGTTTTATCACAAAAGGTGATTTTTATTCAGGATACGATTTTGGATTTGGCGGTAATGTAATTATTGAATCATTCAACATTATTTTAGTCACAATTTGTGCAATTTTACTTGCTTTAAATCTTTTGGCGTTCTTTGTTGAAAAAGTAAGTGAAAAACCACTAGCAATAACTAACTTAGTGCTATGGGTACTCGCTTTAGCTTTTGCGATTTGTGCAATGTGCGCAAAATATGTTAACGAAAGCTATAACCCAACTGTTTCTATCACTTTTGTAATGTTACTTACCATTGTAGGTATAATTTCAAGTTTTGCTCCACTTTTTATTCAAGATAAAGACTAAAAATATTCGATATTAAAGCACTAAAAAACTCGAGGGATTCCTCGAGTTTTTTGATGTCATTTTATTTAGCTTATTTAGCGTTTTTTGCAAGTGTGACGAGTTCGCTAAATCCTTTTGGATCGTGGATTGCAATTTCACTTAACATTTTTCTGTTAAGATCAATTTTAGCAAGTTTTAATCCGTGCATAAATTTTGAATAGGAGATATCATTTAATCTGCAAGCAGCATTGATTCTTTTAATCCAAAGTTTTCTAAAATCTCTCTTAATGCTTCTTCTATCAATGTAAGCGTATCTTTTTGAACGCATTACTTGCTCTTTAGCTGTTTTGAAAAGAAGATGTTTGCTACCAAAGTAGCCTTTAGCTTGTTTTAAAATCTTTTTTCTTCTTAAATGGGTAACTTTACCACCTTTTACTCTCATGACTATTACCTCCTACTACTATTGTTGAATGAGATATTTAATTCTCTTCATATCTGCACTTGAGACAGATGTTTCTTTTCTAAGATGTCTTTTTTGTTTGTGTGTTTTATGAGGTGCTAAATGGCTGACATAAGCGTGATGTCTTCTGACTTTTCCGCTTCCAGTGACTTTAACTCTTTTAGTTAAAGCTTTTTTACTTTTCATTTTTGGCATATATATTCTCTCCTTTTATAAACTAAATTATTTCTTTGGTTTACTTGTAAGAACACAAGTGAGCCATCTACCATCTAATGTAGGTTTTTTCTCTACATTAGAATAGTCTTTCACGTATTCAAGGAACTTGTTCATCGTTTCATCACCAATTTCGGTATGAGACATTTGTCTTCCTTTGAAACGAACACCAACCTTTACTTTGTTTCCATCTTCAAGAAATTTAATAGCAGCTTTGACCTTAGTTTCAAGATCATGAAGTCCTATTTGTGGAGTAAGTTGAATTTCCTTGAGTTCGATAATTTTTTGATTCTTTTTGGCTTCTTTAGCTTTCTTTTGTGCCTCAAATTTGTATTTCCCATAATTAAGGATTTTACAAACTGGTGGATTTGCTTGTGGAGCAACACAAAGTAGGTCTAAATCCATACTTTCCGCTTTTTTATACGCTTCGAAACGTGACATTTTACCGTAACTAGTGCCATCAGGACCAATTACAAGAACTTCTGGAAATCTGATTTTTTCATTTACAAGATCGCCGTTATAACGATCTCTCTTATTTTGTCCAAAGTTTGGACGTTCATTGAAGTTTGCTATAATTCTTTCCCTCCCAAAATAGAAACTAAAATAAAACGGGCGCACAATATGCGTCCGTCAATAATCAAATTTATTAAATTTAATCATAGCCTTTAACCAATCGACCTAGTCAATCTGGTGAGAAGCGGACGCTCTCTTTCTACGTGCTCAAATATTTTAATAAGTTAAATTTAATTTGTAAAGCAAAATTTGCAAATTTTCTGGCACATTTTCAGCGCTTTTTGTGCCTAAAATAAATTTTTTAACAATAAATCAAAATTCAATGCAAAATATCTTTTTTAAATTTCAATCTTTAATAATCTTTAATTCAGCATTTTTAATTGCTTCATCTATTAAAGTTTCAAAGTCAAATTTCTTTTCAATTTCGTAACATTCATCCAACTTTGGTGAGGTTTTTGGACGAACTGGTGCGAAAATTGTACAGCAATCTTCATATGGTCTAATGGAAATATCATATGTACCAATCTTTTCGCTTATTTTAATTATGTCTACTTTATCGTAAGTACATAATGGTCTTAAAATAGGCATATTTGTGACTTCATTAATAACATTTAATGAATCAATTGTTTGAGAAGCGACTTGTCCAATACTTTCACCATTTGCTAAACAATTAATTCTTAATTTTTTAGCTAGTCTATCAGCGATTCTATACATCATTCTTCTCATAATTGTAATTGGATAGCCTTCACTTGAAACTTCATATATTTTCTCTTGTATCTTAGTAAAAGGAATTATATATAATTTAATTTTAGTTTGATACTTTGTTAATTTATGTAAAATATCTTCTAATTTATCGATGACTCCACTATTTGTATAAGGTGGAGAAGCATAATGGATACAAGTTATATCAACTCCTCTTTTAAGTAAAAGATAAGCGGCAACTGGTGAATCAATCCCACCACTTAACATAACTAAACTTTTACCGATTGTGCCGCTTGGATAGCCACCAATACCTTTAATGGTTTCGGTAAAAAGATAAGCACCATCTTCTCTAATTTCAATATCAAGTAATACATCAGGATTATGAACATCGACTCTTTTATCTGTATTTTTTAAGATAACAGTCGCAACTTTTCGATTAATTTCATCACTTATATATGGATAAGATTTATCGATTCTTCTTGCTCTAATCTTAAAAGTGTTACCTTTTTCCTTTTTTAAAATATCCAAAGAAACATCTAAAATATTATCTAAATCTTGGTCAATTTTTAACGCAAGAGAAAACGAATACATTCCACTAATATCTTTTAATTTATCGATAATATCTGGAATTTCATTAATTAAATTTAAGTAAATATGATCATGGCGAACGATCATTTCATAATCATTTTCATTTTCTCTTAAGTTATGTCTTATTGAACGCGCTAAAGAGTTGATAAAGTCTCTTTTATTTTTTCCCTTTGTAGACATTTCGCCAAAGCGAACAATAATTGTGTTATATTCCATATTTTAACCTCTGACTGTTAATAAAATTTCTTTAAATATTTCAATAAATTTCTCGCACTCCTCTAGTGTTGTATTTTTTGATAAAGATAATCTTATTGAATTAAACGCTTCTTTCATGCTTTTACCTAGAGAAAGCAAAACATAAGATGGCTCTTCTTTTTT